>JAQCNR010000500.1 GCA_028274925.1 Halovenus sp. | reverse complement strand
GGACTGAAAGGGGCCGTCCGTTCGAGGAAGGCGGGCGACGTAAGCACGCGACTGGAAGGAGCGCGCGCAACGAGCCCCCCGACTCGAACGGACGGGGGCTTTCTGGTTCCCTAAATCCAATCTCGTCTCTCTAAACTCCACTCCTCGTTCACGTCAACTCGGCAGCGTAGGCGTCGGCCAATCGCGTTGGCTCCGGAAGCTTGTACCCGCCGCCGCAGGCTTCGACGATGTCGGTCGCTGTCTCGGCGCTCACGCGGTGGCCGGGGCTGACGTACAGCGGGTTGATGTACTGCTTGCCGGAGTCGTACTGGCGGCTCTGGAAGGCGTAGCCGATGGTGGTTCCGTCGGGAGCGGTCACGTCGCCGTCGGCCTCGATTGGGACGCGAGTGCCCTCGGGCAGCGGGTCCGCAAGTGACTCGCGGGGTCGACCACAGAGCAGATTCTTCGCCACCCCGAGTGCTGGCGTGTCGACTGCAACGCCGATGTGTGTCGCAAGTCCAGCCTCGCGGAAGTGGATTCGGCCGCTGCCGTCGAGGACGAGCACGTCGGGGTCGGACTCCAGTTGTTCGAGGGCCGCGAGAATCGCGCCGCCTTCGCGGAAACTCAACAGCCCGGGGATGTACGGAATCTCCGCCTCCATGCGGGCGTGAGCGCGCTCGACAACCCTGCCGTCGCGGAGCACGACGACTGCGCTGGTTGCCTGTCCGTCGGAAAATCCCTGGTCGATACCAGCAATCAGTGTCTCCGAATCGAGTGGGTCGATCCCCAGGTCGTCAGTAAAGACTGCTTGCTGGGCAATCTCGCGCTGGAGTGTCTCCATCTCCGTGCGACTCAACGCCGGGTCAGGCCGAAACTCGGGGTACTGAACCTGCATGCTCAGAATGGACCGCGACCGCCACCGGGTCCACCGGGGCCGCCCGGTCCACCACCGCCGCCGCCAAAGCGGACCTGCTGGGGCAGCCGAACCTTGTCCTTGATGCGGTAGCCGTAGGCCAGTCCGATGAGGACGCCAACGAGGTGGGCGGTGTGAGCAATCCCGAACGCCCCCGGACTCCCGGTCCCGATGAAGACGGCGCTGACGACGACTGTTCCGGCGGTAATCAGCCAGATTGGGGCCGGGATGATGAAATACAGGTAGACGGTGAGGCCGGGGTTCATAATCGTCAGCACGCCCATCAGTGCGAGCGCCGCGCCGCTCGCGCCGACGACGCCCGGTCCGAGCGCGGCCATCCCAACTGCTTCTGGCGCAATCTGTGCGAGCCCAGCCGCGACGCCACTGCCGAGAAAGAGCAGGGCGAACTGTTTCGAGCCGATGTACTGCTCGACGAGTCGGCCAAAGAAGAATATCACGAGGCTGTTGACGAAGATGTGTGCCGGGCCGCCGTGGGCGAACACCGAGGTGACCCACGTCCAGACGTAGAGTGGATTCTCCGGCGAGAGCACGAACAGCGAATTGTGGACCGCGCTGCCGGCCGTGATGGTTACGAGCCCTTGCATAATGAACGTCGTCCACATCAACCCGAGAAAGACGAAGGTCATGTTCCCCCGGAAGTACGCCAGCGGGCCGCCGGGTCCGGTGTCGATTCCGAGGCGGCCGAGCAGGCTTGCCTCCGAACTGCTGCCCGAGTCAACCGTCTCCTCGAAGCCGCTGTCGAAGACGGGGCCGGCCTGTTCCCACTGGTTGAGACCCGGACAGTCGTGTGATTCCGGCAGCCGGTGGTCGCCGCAGAACGTGCCGCCACAGTGCCGGCAGTTGTACGGCATGCTCTCCTCCTCGCCGCAGACATCACACTCTGCCATTGTCGGTTCTTCGAACGGCACTCGCAAATGAATTGTGCTTGAGACAGATTCGTCCACGCCCCTGTCGTCTCACCACCCGATCTCGACAACCGACCCGTTTTCGCGACACCGTTCGAGTTCGTGTTTCGCGCCCATGCCCGCCTGCTGGGCTGTCGCCGCCCGCCCGACTCCAACTTTCAGTTCGACATCCACCGTCTCGTTGACATGCTTGATGGTGTCACGGTAATCGGATTCCCTCATTCCGGAACAGACGGCGATGACGTTGTCACCGCCGACGAAAAACGACAGCGAATCGTGCGCCCGCCGCATATACTGCATTAGCTCCGCGTACCCCTGCTCGATGTTGATGAACGTATCGAACTCATTGAGTTTGTCGGTGTATTTGCTAGTTGCGTCGTTGACGTCGAAGTGTGCAATCTGGAGGTCCATTTCGGTCCGGTCAGCCTCGCTGACCGGCGTGCCCGAGAGAATCTCGGTTCGCTCGCTGTCCTGGGCGCTGCCGGCGTCCTGTAGCTGTTCGGAGGCCGTGCCGAGGGCCTCGACCGGCGACGGCCCGGTCCCGATACTGATGCTTGCCGTTACCGGATAGCGGTTTCCGACCGACTCCTGGATGAGCTTGTGTGCGTCGCGGTTGAGGCCGTTCGTGACGGTGATGAGGTTGTCGAATCGCGCGAAGAAGGCGTATCCCTCCCGATTTCCCACCAACTGCGAGATGTCGGCGTACAACCGCGACTGGAGTGTCTGTAGGTCAACCTCCCGCCGCGGCTCCGGCGTTGTCGTCCACGGTCCGTAGTTATCGATCTGGATCAACGAAATCTGAGCGTTTGTCACACTTTTTCTAATGTCCGCTGATAGTATCTAAGTTGGGGAACTGTCAATCGTGGCCATCGTTCTGGGCTGTGGCCGAATCGACTACCTGCCCGAACAGGTCGAGTTGGTGGGTGTGATAGACGAGTTCCGCGTCGTCAACCTGTTGTCGGCGGGTGGTTAGCCACTCTGCCAGTGAGTCGAACTCGCCGTCAGTGACCTCCGTTACTGCCGACTCGACCGTCCGCAGAATGTGTCTGAGCAGGACTGCCTCGTCGGCAGGATACGCGCCGTCAACCGGCTTTACGATCCAGTCTGAGCCAGCGGCGGCGACGCTGACCCCGGGCTGGGACTGGAGCAGCGCCAGTACCTCCCCACCGGCGCGACTGCTCCCGCCCGCTTTCCTGTCCATGTGAGCATGATAGAGTCGCTCGACGCCCCGGTCTGCCGGATGTGCCGGATTGAACCGTGTGCCGCCGTCGACGGTAATCGGGAAGTAGTACAGCCCACCGTCGGCGACCGCTCCGAGAATCGTTGGCAGTTCCGTCCGTTCGATCAGATCCAGCAGTGCCACGCCCATCACGAGGTCGGCCTCCGCGTTCGCCTCCCGGGCGTACTCGACACCCTCCGCGACGACAGCGTCGACCTCGACCCGTGTTCTCCCAGTCTCGACGGTGAGCCTCCCGTTCGTCCTGTCGTCTGTCACTGTATGTCCACGGTCGTCGGCCCACTCGCGAACGTGCCCGGGGAGCGTTGCGATACTCTCCTCGGATAGATCTACGGCGGTGTACTGCACGTGGCCCTCGGGCACCATCTCCCAGTCGAGACAGCGGGTGACCATTGTCCCGATTCCCGCGCCGAGTTCTAGTACCCGAAGCGGCCCGTCCGCGCTCGCCGCCCGCGCTGCCAGTTCGGTCCGGAGGGTCTCGACCAGCCGTCGGTCGAGCGCCCGGTCGTCGACCGTCCGTTTGGCCCGGAGATACCGCTGGAACTCCCCCGTCACGTGGGAACCACCGTCGTCGAGATATCGCTCAGCAGTCGGCGAACCCGGTCGCCCGCTTCCGCCCAGCTCGGCTGCTGCTCGTACCGACGCCTGGCGGCCTGGCTCATCACACCCAGTCTCTCGGGGTCGGCTTCGAGACGGGCCAGCGTCTCGGCGACGGCGTCGGGGTCGTCTGGGTCGACGAGCACGCCGTTCTCGCCGTCGGTGACGATATCCGTCGCGCCGCCGGCCCGCGACGCGATTGCCGGGAGCCCGAAGCTCATACCCTCCAGATAGACGATGCCGAACCCTTCGTATCGGGACGGGACTGCGAGGACTTGGCTCTCTCGCAGCGTCCGTGCGAGTTCCTCGTCGAGGAGTTCTCCCGTGAACGTCACCCGGTCATCGAGACCGTACGCGTCGACCATACCGCGAACGTCCTCGACGTGGCTCTCCTCGACTGTCCGGCCGACGACTGTCAGTTCAGCGTCGACAGCGGTCAGTGCCTCGACCAACGTGTCCAGCCCTTTTCGGGGCTCGATATTCCCGACGAAGACCACCTGTAGTGGTCGCCGTTTGGCGCGGCGTTGAATCGTCTCCTCGTCGATATCGGGATCGAACTGGTCGCAGGCTGGTGGCGCAACGGCAGTCGCGTCGGCGTCGACGCCGAGGGCAGTCACCACGTCGCGCGTGACGGTGCTGTTGCAGACGACGCCATCGACGGTATCGAGATACCGGCGTTCGACGGCGCGGTACAGCGGCGCGAGCGGTCCGGGCTCGCTCGCCCGCAGGTGATGGACGATACTGACGATGGGGTAGGGGAGATGGCGGTTCGTATGCACGAGCGATGGGTGGGCGAGTTCGTCCTGTAACATCACGTCGACATCGACATCGAGTCGCTGGCGAAGCCCCGGGGAGGCGTTGTCGAGCAACCCGCGGTGGTAGTCCCGCCAGGGCAACTCGATAATCTCGACGGTATCGCCGGCGGCCTGCAACTGTTCGACGAGCTTTCGGTCGTACCGGAACCCCCCGGATCGCTCCTCGATGCTACCGTACAGCGTCAGACCGACCCTCATACGGCGGCGTCGTAGCCGGCTGCTGCGGTCTCATCCTCCCAGATTTGCACCGACAGCTCGGCGACAGTCTCGCTGGTCACGGCCTGGCTCATCCGCTCGAAGACGACCCGGGCGAACCGCTCGACGCTTGGATTGTACCCCTCGAACTCGGGAAGATCGTTGAGTAACTCGTCCTGGTAGCGCTCCCTGACCGACTCCAGGGCCTCTCTGACGACATCGATATCGACGAGATAATCGTACTCGTTCAACTCGGGACCGCGAAATGTCAGTTCGACCTCGAAGTGATGTGAGTGTGGTACGCCCTCCGGACCCGGGTTCGGGACTGTGAGATAGTGCTGTGCGATGAAACTGGTCAGCACCGTCGTCGAATACATGGTCCCGCCTACGGACCGGCTGACACTAAAGATGGGGGGTTCAATCGTAGGTCAACGCGACCTGCACTGCCTCGCTGCGCCTATTTTCGAGTAACTCGTAGGCCTCGGCCGCCCGGTCGATCTCGATCTCGTGGGTCAGAAGCGCCGAGAGGTCGGTGTCAGCGAGCCACGACCGGACGAAGGCCATCCGGCGCCCCTTGTCCCAGCGGTCGGCGTGAGCGGGGTCGATACGGCTGACCTGACTGCTTTGCATCCGGAGATGGCTCCGGTGGAACTCCCCACCGAGTTCCAGAGCGACCTCCTTGGTCCCGTACCACGAGCCGATGATTACCTGTCCGGCGTACCCCGTCAGATCGACCGCATCCGCGAGCGCAGTCGGGTTACCGGTCAACTCGAAACTGATGTCCGGGTCGTCGACGACCGACTTCACCTCCTCCGGCGGGACGGACTTGTCGGCCCCTAGTGAGCGGGAGAGTTCCCGCCGCCTCTCGTAGTAATCGGTCGTCACGAGCGTCCCGAGCGGGAACGCAGAGAGCAGTGCTGTCGTCAACAGGCCGACCGGCCCCTGACCGAAGACCACGACACGGGCCCCGACCCGTGGGCGGCCATCCATGACGAAATTGACCGCCGTCTCGGCATTCGGGATGAAAATCGCTTGTTCCTGTGGCAACGTCGTCTGGATGAGTTGGTCGGGATTCGCCGTGAAGTGACTCTCGTGTGGGTTGAAGCCGAACACCCGCTGGCCGATCCACTCCTCGCCGACCGACTCTCCAACTTCGCTCACCCGCCCCACCGCGGCGTAGCCGTACTGCAACGGGTACGAGAACGTCCCGTCCAGCGTCTCGATTGTCTCGTCGGCCGCAATCTGTTCACCCACCTCGTCGCGGTAGACGAGCAGTTCGGTTCCCGGGCTGATCCCCGACTGCTCTGTCTGGACGAGTACCTCGTCGGGTTCGGGGTCCGGGACCGGTTCCTCGCGCACTGACACGGACTGCTGTCCAGTAAAGTACAGCGCCTGCTTGCTCATCTCTCGGCCCCCCCACTCGATGGGTCGGCCGAGGCGCCGGTTCCCCCACTGTCGTTTCTGAGACGGCAATTCCGCGGAGACACGTATCTGACCGTTACGTATCATCTAAACAAAAGTGTATCCTCTCCGCCAACTTTTGCCCGGCTTCCGGCGCCGTCTCCCGGATTAGCTACAGATACCCGAGTGCATCGAGTCGGTCGCGGTCCGAATCTGTGCCGTAGACGCGACCGACGGGCAGCGGTTCCGGCGGCGTCAGTGTCGGCTCCAGTGTCTGGGCCTCGCCACCGGTTGCGGTCGCCCACGGCACCGTCAACAGTGCTGGCACCGGTGTGTGCATCGGGTGACCGTACAGTCCCCACTCCCCGAAGAGGTTGCCGTGGTCGGCAGTGATGGCGACTCGACCCCGCACGTTCTCGACCAGTGTCGCCACCTCGGGGAGAACGTACCGAAGGTTGGCAGCGTAGGCCTCCCAGACTCGCTCGCTCGTCACCTCGCCGCGCCGGAGCTGAATCCACGGGTTCGAGGCACTGCTCTCGCTGTCGGTCCGTGCCATCCCGCCATCCCCAGTAATCGGGTCCTGGACGAACGGGTGATGTGGTTGCATGTAGTGGACGACCAACCGCTCGGGGTCACGGTCACGAGCGTGGGTTACTGCGCGGTCGGTGATCGCTGCCGGCGGGACCGTGTCGTGCTCGTCGTCCCAGGCGTACTTCCAGACTTCGTCGAGCGCCGCGAAGCGGTCGGCTGTAAGATACCGGTCGGTCCAGGTGTTGCCCGTGACCATTACCGTCTGTTCGGCGTGTGCTGACTCGGCGTACGTATTCTCTAGCCACTCTGAGGAGGAACTGCCAACCGACCGCATCGACCCGACCGTCTCAACCGGATCGAACCCCGGGGCGACCGACTCGAACAGGTCGGCGCGGCAGGCGTCCAGCACGACGAGGACGTCCCAGTCGCGCTCGTAGACGTTCGTGCCGTAGGAGAGTCGACGGCCCACCGTC
Organism: Halovenus sp.; assembly: GCA_028274925.1. Taxonomy (GTDB): domain Archaea; phylum Halobacteriota; class Halobacteria; order Halobacteriales; family Haloarculaceae; genus Halovenus. The sequence goes on along the minus strand of JAQCNR010000500.1, from coordinate 15,951 downwards.
TGCAACGCCCGCAGATAGGCCGTCCCAGCCAGACTCATCCCTGGTTCGCGCATGTGTTCACCACGAGGCCGAGCATAATGAGATTAACATACCACATATATGTCTTCCGTCCTCGGTATCAGTGTGAACTGCCTGTTCGTCGGCGCTGGGGCGATTGCGGAGGAGTACGCCAGCGGTCTGGCGTCCAGTCCGCTCTCGCTCGCCGGCGCCTGTGACCTCGAAGCAGCGCGAGCGGACGCGCTCGCGGCCGAGCACGACTGTCGCTCTTTCACCGACCTTGAGACGGCGCTGGCCGCCGTCGACGCCCCGATTGTCGTCAACCTGACTAGCCACGCCGCACACGCGACGGTGACACGAACCGCTCTCGACGCGAACCGACACGTCTACTCCCAGAAACCACTGGCACTCGACGCGGAGACTGCTGCCGACCTGCTGGCGACGGCCCGCCGCAAGGGACTGGCGCTGGGCTGTGCGCCGGAGACACCGCAGGCGCCGCTGCAACGCCGTGCCAGTCGGTTGCTTGCCGACGGCCGACTCGGTCCCACGCGACTGGGCTACGCCTACGCCCACGTCGGCCGGGTGACGGACTGGCACGACCGCCCCGACTCCTTCCTGGAGATCGGACCGCTGTACGACGGTGCAGTCTATCCGCTCACCCTACTGGTCTCGTGGTTCGGCCCGGTGGAGGAGATCCGCGTTGCCGACAGCCTCGATATCTGGCCGGACCGGGCAGAGCGCTCCCCATCAGCCCCGAGTCACGTCGAGGCCACGCTGTCGTTTGCCGGCGGCCCGGTCGTCCGACTGACCGCGAGTTTCTATGCCCCCCACCGAAGTCGAGAGTTCTACGGCCTCGAACTGCACGGCGACGATGGCTCGCTGTCGCTGCAAAACGTCGGCGCGATGGACGACGTCGCCGGGAGCCTCCAGTTCGGCGGCGTCGGCCGCTCGTACACCACCGTTCCGCCACAATCGCCCACCACAGACACGCAGTATCTCGACGCTGTCGAACGGCTGGCAGCGAGTGTCAATGCTGGTAAGCCGTCACGGGCCAGCGGGCGCCGCGGCGTCCATGTCGTGGAAATATGTAACGCCATCGAGCGTGCCGCAACGGACGGCAGTCCAGCCAATGTTGCCGACCACGGCGTGACGCGGGACCAGTCCGTCCCACCGGTTGTGACGCCGCCGGACCGGTCAACTGCCAGGCAGTCACCCCGGCTCCCGCCGGTCGGCTTCGGCTGTTCGCGCTACCGCGGCGGCGAGTACGTCGACCGGCTAAAATCGATTGCGACCGCGCTCGACGCCGGCTACCGGTTTCTCGACAGTGCCGAACTGTACGGCAACGAACACCGGATCGGAGAACTGCTGGCCGCACCGGGGACGCCCAACAGAGACCAACTCTTCGTGCTGGGCAAGGTCTGGCGGACGAACCACCGCCAGGAGCACCTACTGCAGGCCTGTGCCGGCAGCCTCGACGAACTCGGGATCGACGCCTTCGACTGCTATACGCTTCACTGGCCAGAGGCTTGGGTACACCAGGGGGAGCTCTCTCGACTGGCGGAACAGCCTGTTGAGCAACAAGAGGCGCTGACCTTTCCCGAGACCGACGACGGTGACATCGCAACGGCGGACCTCTCACTCGAACAGGCCTGGGAGAACCTCGAAGTAGTCGCTGACCGCGGCTGGGCGCGCTCACTGGGTATCTGCAACGTCTCTCGCAGCCAACTGGAGACGATCCTCGACACTGGCGGAATCGACCCGGCGCTGGTCCAGATCGAGCGCCACCCGTACGAGCCACAGACGGACCTCGTCGAGTTCTGTCACGAGCGGGGCATTCGCGTCGTTGCTCACTCGCCGCTGTCGGCGCCCGGCCTGCTGTCCGAGCCAGTGCTCGGGGAGATTGGTGACGCCTACGACCTCTCGGCAGCAGGGGTCGTCGTCGCGTGGAACGTTTCACAGGGCGTCGTGCCTATCCCTTCCAGTACGATGCCGGCACACATCGTCGAGAATCTCCGCGCAGCGAGTGTCAGGCTAACTGCGGAGGATTGCGACCGGATCGCCACGCTCGAAGACCCCGACTTCGAGCGGTGACTGGCTGTCCCAAAGTCGGTCACTCTGGCACAGACTCGCCGCTCGTGTGTGACCACCGTGTCCATATTAATTGCGGGCCACGACTCATCCTTGCGGAGTGTTATCACCAGACTAAAATTTCTCAGCGCTGGCCCCAGCGCGATCCGTCTCGCTCGTTACCCTGATCGTTCTGAAATATCGGCTCGGTGTGTCGGTTTGTTCAGTTCTCTGTCAGGGCTCGAAGTCCTCTGTCGCGGCGCGAACAGGCCGAAAGTTCTGTGTTCGATTTCCGAAACAACATTGACGATATCGAAAGCAATAACCCCGTTTCCCCCATATAATAGTTCGATGAGTCAGCAACTGCCGGACGTGCAGGCCTCCAGTCCCGAGGTCACTGTTGGACTCAACCGCGTTGGTGTCACAGGCGTCGAGAAACTGGTCAAGGTCGCTCGTCCCGACCAGCGACCAATCATTCTCATGGCCGAATTCGAGGTCTTCGTCGACCTCCCATCATGGCGGAAGGGTGCCGATATGAGCCGGAATATGGAAGTGATTGACGAGACGCTGGAGGAGGCGGTCAGTGAACCGACCTACCGCGTCGAAGATGTGTGTGGTGATACTGCCGAGCGACTGCTCGACAAACACGACTACACCACCAAAGCCGAGGTGCGAATGGAAGCCGAATACGTCATCAGAGAGGAGACGCCCGCAAGTGGGCGTCCAACCCAGAGTTCGGCAGACATTATCGCCGCCGCGACTGCCACTGAGGAAGAAGGCACGACCGAGAAAATCGGTGCCCGCGTCACGGGGATGACGGTCTGTCCCTGCTCGCAGGGGATGTCAGCCAGTCGCGCTCGCGAGACGCTTCGAGGGCTGGATATCGACGACGACACAATCGACAAGTTCCTCGAACAAGCGCCACAGCCAGGGCACTCCCAGCGCGGCCACGCAACGCTCACCATCGAGAGTTCTGGTGCGCCCGAAGTCGACCTGAACGAACTGATCGAAGTCGCCCGAGACTCGATGAGCGCCCGCATCTACAACATGGCCAAACGGCCCGACGAGGACCACATGACCTACCAGTCCCACCAGAACGCCAAGTTCGTCGAGGACTGTGTGCGGTCGATGGCCGAGGGTGTCGTCGACGAGTTCCCGGATCTGCCGGACGACGCTATCGTGACGATGAAGCAGTCCAACGACGAGTCTATCCACCAGCACAACGCTCACGCCGAACGCGTCGCTGAATTCGGGACGCTGTGGTCGGAAGTCGACGGCCAGAACTGACCACTATAATTGCTGTTTGAGTCTTCTGAACGCCTTTGTATGCTCGGCGTTAGGTCTCACCATGGACAGTTCATTCTCCGACGATGGCAAGTTCGATATCACAATCGCCCTTGGCGCGTTCGTTGCCCTGTACTGGATACTGTACATCGATCCGCTGACCGGGGAAATTCTCGGACTCGCCCTCGGGAGTCTCCCCGTCCTCGCTGGCGTTGCCCGCTACGTCGACCCCGAACAGTACGTCAGCCAGACGCTAGTCGGACTGGCTGCTGTTGCACTCGGCGGCGCGGCCCCGGCGACGGTGCTCAACGGCACACCCGTGGGTGATTGGCTCGTCGGGAGCCAACCGTTGCCGTTGGCGCTGGGGTGGCTGTTCGTCGTAGTGCTGCTCGCGCTAGTCGGACGTCGCTCGCTCCGGACGGTAATCACCGCTGACGGCCCCGCGCCGACGTAATCACAACAGTGCCGGAATCGCGTTCCTGAAAATGTTGAGCGAGATGACGAACAGCAGCGCCACGACGAACCAGTTGAACTTCTCCTCGTCGATCTCGAGTCGGCGGAGATACGTTCCGATGAGCAGGCCGACGATAGTTACGACGGCAATGACCGACCCCAGCCACAGGCGATAGGTCGTCATCAGGTCCGTGAACAGCACCATCTGGACGATTCTGACGGTGAAAATCGTCGCCAGAACCATCGAGAGACCACCGATATACCGCTCGGTGTCACGCTCGAAAGTGTGGAAATACGCCGGGAGCAACGGCCCAAGATTCGCAACCGCGAGCAGGAACCCCTGCAGAAACCCGGCTGTTCCGAGTGCCACCGGATTGTGCGTCTCCTCGACGGTTACGAACCCCTGGACAACCTGGAAGACGACGTAGCCGAAGATGACGACACCAATCAGGAACGGGACAATCGGGCCGGTCCTGAATTCGGCGAGAAAGCTGACCCCGAGGACGGACCCGACGATGGCTAACAGCAGAAGCGTCCACTCTTCACGGACGAAGGCCAATCCAGTGTCTGTTTCGCCAATTTGAAACATATTGAGCATCCACGGCGGAATCGCGAGTACCACGACAGCGAGCGTCGGGTCGATTACCGACGCAAAAATCGGGGTGGTCACGATGGCATACCCGAAACCCACCATTCCTTTGATTATCCCTGCGAGGATTGCGACGAGCAGACACACGACCAGAAAGCCCCGCGAGATGTCGGACTGGAGCCCCTGGCTCAGATTCCCGAAACCGGGAAAGAACACGACTGACCCCGCGACGACTGTCAGCGTCGCGACGACCATGACAACTTCTCGGTACTGCAACGAGACAAAATTCGAGACGAACTGGGTGGGATTGATTCGTGGCTCCTGTGAACTCATGATGTCCTCCGCGAGAGGGTTCTTCGATACGTTACCGGTCCAGAGTACATCCAGCTTCTTTTATCGGAGACGCGTGCGCCTGTCCACGTCGCCGCGACAGCCGCTATGTTTCCTTTCCAAGCCTCGATAGCCGGATCTACAGGAGTCGTTGCTCTCGAAACCTGTCATAGAATACGGCAAAAGTATCTGGGAGTTTGGGGAGCTCAGCGACGCTCGCTCACCTCACAGTTCGAGCTCGGTCGCTTCCTCCCAGCGAGGCTCGAAGGCAGCTTTCACGTTTGCGGCGAACTCTGTATCTTTGAGATTGATGATCGCAAACAGTTCAGAGGCGTCAGTCGGGTGGGGCACCTCGATACAGACTTCACCCTGGTCGATCAGCGCGAAGGTGGCGGTGACGTTCTCTCCGACCCGGACCTCGAAATCCGAGTGGTTCTGCAGGTGATACCGGTAGCGTCGGCCGACGCTCTCGGGTAACTGGGAGACAACGTTTGGATGCAACAGAATCGAGACGTGCACGCCGCGTTCGATGGCGGCTTCGAGTTCCTCGGCAATCTCTTCGCCGACAATGTCCAGGTCCACGTAGGAGGCTGTCGTCGCGGCGACGAAGTTGATCCGTTCCTCGGCGGCCTGAATGCGCTCGACGAGCAACTCTGCGGCCTCGTCGCCGCCGAGCGCTGCCGTCCAGAACGGTTCGTCGACGGGCTCGGCTGTCTCGAGTTTGTCCTCCAGTTCCGTGGCGATGTCCTCGTACTGCGTAATCTTCTCTTCGAGTTCCTCGCGTTTGTTTTCGAGTAGTCGGTCGAGGGCAGTCTCAGGTTCGACGGCGACGTATTTTTTCGGGCGGCTCGCGGTCTGACTCCGGATCAGGTTGTGTGTCTCCAGACTGTTGAGTACGTCGTAGATTCGGCCCATCGGGACGTCGCTGGTCCGCGACAACTCCTTTGCCGTTGTCGGGCCGGTCTGTAGCAGTGACCGGTACGCGCGTGATTCGTACTCGGACAGGCCGAGATCCCTGAGACTTGCCATTACTACCTTCTCTGTGTCCAGTGATATAAACGGATCGGCTGTTTTATGAAATTCAAAACTAGTTTTTGATTTTACTCTGTGAGCAGCGACTCCAGTTCCTGTGGCGCTGTCGCTGTTCCCACCTCGTCTCCGTCGACGACGAGGCGAGCGGTCCCATCGGGGAGGGCAGCGGCGGCGCTGTCAGTGTCTCCGACGGGTCGCGGTGCGACCACGGTTTCGTGGTCGGTGAGACGCAAGGCGGCGCGGTGCAGGTCCGTTCCGGCCTCGGTCCCGACTTCGACACCCTGTGGGCTCTGGAGGCGCGACGCGGCGGAGGCAAACTCCGCCACTTCGACGCCCATCCGGTCGGCGGCACCGGCGAAGGCTTCGATTGCGTCGCGTGCGGCGGTCTCGTACTCGTCGTGGCCGGTCAACAGCGCCAGGTCGAGCAGCGCCTGGGCAGCGTTGATGTTCGTATCCAGCGGCGACAGCGGCGTATCGAGTAGGGCCACATCTCCGGCCGGGCCGTCGTGGAACTCGCCGCTGTCTGCCTGCAGGTGCTCGACCGTCCACTCGGCAACCGCTGTTGCAGGTCCGGGTTCGCCCAGCACAGCCCACGACGTCGTCAGTCCCTGCAGCACTCGGGACTGGTCGAGCAGGAGGCCAGACTCTCCAGTGTCTTCGTCGGTCTCGAAGTGTGTCACCTCGCCGTCGTCGATGAGTGTCTCGGTGAGATGGGACCGGGCGCGGCGGGCGTACTCTCGGGCAGTTTCGTCGTCGGTGTAGGCGACGTACTGGAGGAGGCCGTCGATAGCGACGCCGTTGCGGTCTGCCAGCACCGTCTCGTCCACCGGCGGCGCGTCGGCGTCTTCGCGGGCGGTTGGGTCGAGGGTGAAATACTCCTCGTTGCCGCCCTGACTGGCCGCGAAGCCGTCACCGGTCCACAGGGTCGTAGTCAGGTAGTCGACACCCTGCTTGGCGGCGTCGCGGTAGGTATCGTTTCCGGTGTAGCGGTAGCCGTGTGCGAACGCACGAACGATGGCCGCGTTCTCGTCGAGCAGTTTCTCTCGGCGGGCAGCCCCCCAGTTTCGGTTGCGCGCAACCCGGTAGAAACCGCCGTCGTCGGTATCGAGCAGGTGGGTGTGGATTGCTTCGAGCGTGCGTGTCGCCTGGTCGGGTGCCCGAACGAGCGCGAACTCGATGGTTCGGGGCATCGGGAACTTCGTGTCGCTGCCCCACCCACCGAACTCCTCGTCGTAGGCGCCAAGCAGTTGTTCGACCATGTGCTCCTCGATGCGGTCGGTCAGTGGCCCGCTCGGTGGCACGTCATCCCGGACTGCTCGGGGTTTCGAGCCAGCGTCCTCTCCCTTGGTGTCCCACGTTTCGCGGACGCTGTCGAGGATACCACGGAAGCCGTCGACGCCGAGTAGGGTCGCGCCGGTGAGAATATCTCCCGACGGGGTCAGAAAGACCGTCGAGGGAAAGCCGCCCATGTTGTACCGCTCGCGAACGCGAGGGTTGCGGTCGGCGTCGACTCGAATCGGGACGAAGCCGTCGTTGATGTTCGCGGCGATGCGCGGTTCGGCGTAGGTGGTCTCCTCCATCTCGGCACACTCCTCGGCCCAGGGAGTGACCAGCGAGAGAAGCACTGGTTTGCCCGACCGCTCGGCAATATCGAAGGCGGCCTGGCCCCAGTCGTTCCACTCGACTTTCGTGGCGTCAGTCATACACCTGCTTCGGGAGTGAGCCCTAAAGCCGTTTCAATCCCCGCCGGGCGACCCCGAAGACAGATAACGCGGCCGTGCATAACTCCGAACAATGCTGTTGGTCCTCTGTGTGGACCTCGACGACGACCTCGGCCGCAAGACCGGGGTTGAGACGCCCGTTGTCGGCCGCGACGCTGTCCGGGACTCGGCGGTTGCGCTGGCCACGGCCGACCCCGAAGACAGCGATGTGAACGTCATGTTCCAGGGGATCCATCTCGCCAACGAGATTACCGAGGAGTCCGTCGCGGTCGCTGCTGTCACCGGAATCGACGGCCGCGAAGTCGAAGCCAACCGGAAAGTCGGCGAAGAAGTCGACCGCGTGCTCGCCGAACTCGCGACCGGAGAGGACATCCGCGCGGTGGTCGTCACCGACGGCGCACAGGACGAGTCGGTGATTCCAGTCATTCGCTCGCGAGTGCAGATCGACAGCGTTCGCCGCGTTGTCGTCCGCCAGTCGCAGGACCTCGAATCGATGTACTACACCATCAAGCAGGTGCTCGACGACCCCGAGACTCGCGGGACGCTACTGGTCCCGCTCGGCATTTTGCTCCTGATCTATCCGCTGACGATTCTCGCCAACGTGATCGGCTTCCCCGGCACGGTCTTTGGCGTCGTCTCGGGGATGCTCGGGTTGTACATACTGGCGCGTGGCCTCGGCGTCGTCGAGTGGGTCGACCGCGCTGTCGAGACGACTCGGACAGCGCTGTTCACCGGCCGGGTGACGCTCATCACCTCTCTCGTCGCGGCGGCGTTGCTGGTCGTCGGCGGCGTCAGCGGTGTCGAAACGGTCGACGCGATGGGCCGGGACAGCCTCGGCGCAATCGAAATCGTCGCTGCGCTAGTCTTCGGGTCGATCGAGTGGGTTGCCGCCGCCGGCGTCACGAGCAGTTTCGGCCGCGTAACCGACGAGTATCTCTCCGGTGAGTTCCACTGGCGATATCTCAACGCCCCCTTCTACGTGCTCGCCATTGCGGGCGTGTTGCACGGGTTGAGTTCGTTTTTCCTCGACCAGGGCTCGCTCGAATATCTGGCCATTATGTTGACCGGCGGGACGCTGCTCGGACTGGCAAGTACGCTCTCCTTTGCCGTGGCTGAGTCCCGGGCCGGTGACCGAATCGACGCGGCCTAGAACGCAACAACGAAATATGTCGACTCGCACATCATAGACGAGGGCACGTAGCTCAGTTCGGATAGAGCGTCGGACTTCTAACGCTGCTACGGCGTGTGGCGGCGGAAGTTATCCGACGGTCGTGGGTTCGAATCCCATCGTGCCCGTCCACCTTTTTCTTCGTCGGGTTCGCTCGGAGAGCGAACCGCTCCTCGAAAAACGTGGGTGAAAAAGGCTGAAGCCTCACTTTGTTCGGCTTCAGTGAACCGCGCTCACTCCGTTCGCGCGGATATGCTTGCTGCCTCCCAAAGCACTCAATATACCTCTGTACTGAGTGAATCCGCAATTGGTCCCGCACACTGATCGAATCGCTATAAACCCAGTATCAAAGGATGGCAGACCGGTCTATTCGCCATCTTCAGAAGGAAACTCGTCCCGTACTTGTTCAAACACTTCCTCGATTTTCTCCGGCATCTCCGCTAACTCTTCGTTGCTCACGGGTTGCTCCTGTCGTTCACTCAATTATCGTTCAAACTCACAGCACATCAGCCATGAAGTGGAGCTCAGATTCTGCAGTGCCGTCCTGTGAGAGATACCAGTCAGTGAATGTTTCCGGCTCTGTGACGACAAAATCGCCATACATATTCGAATGTCCTCTCCCACAGAGTTCGAAACACTGTGCTTCGTACACACCGACCTCACCCAGATACGCTTGGGCCAGTGTCTGCTTGTCTGGCAGGACATCTCGTTTTAGTCTGAGTTCCGGGATGCCGTAGTTGTGCGGGACATCACGGGAGGAGAACGTCAGTTGAATGGGTTCATTTTTCGGAAGGACAAGCGCGTCGTTGTCGTCGGTCCCGTCCAGGTCAACCTCGTAGTCGTCGCTGTGGAGTCCGCTGTGGTACTCGTACTCCCAGCCGAACTGATAGCCGGTAACGTGAACCTTCAGGATGTTTGGATGGCTGTCGCCACTCTGGTCAGGCTTCTCTTCGTCAGCTGGGTTCGTTGAGCCGCCGCCGAGGCAGCCAGAAACAGCCCCAGCACCCGCGACGCCGAGGGCCGTGAGTGCGCGCCGACGCGTATGCTCGCCAGCCATTATCACTACTGTCCGGCAGGACTCTCAAAAATCTATCGAAAATATAACATTACTCTTCTCTATACCGGTCCGGAGCCCAACGTATCGCTCTAAGGAAAGCGTTGATATATTCTACGCTCGTAACTGCGGTGAATGGTTCGCCAGCGGGTGAGAGAAGTTCTGGCAGAGGTCAAAGACCGGCTGATTACGGCCTTCGTCGAGGACCACACATCTCACGAGGTTGCGTTCAGCTACTCTCTGGGCGTGTTCATTACCGCCCTGCCCTCGCTGGGCACCGGATTGCTCGTCTTCATCGCGCTGGCCTTTCTGTTCGACCGCATCAGCAAAATTGCGCTGTTTGCCTCTGTCGTCGTCCTCAACCCCGTCGTCAAGTGGGGTGTCTACGGCGCGAGTTACTCGCTGGGGCGGGTGATTCTTGGCCCCGTACCGGGCGTGACGTTCAGCCGGGCCGACGTGTCGCTGTCGGCCGGGCCGGACATTCTGGTCCGACTCTGGTTGGGGAATCTCATCCTCGCAACAATCTTCGCCGTCATCGGCTACTTCGTCGCCTTGCGTGTCGTCAACGAGTTCCGCCGACGGGTCAAAAGCGACGACCACCCAGACACCACCTTCCCGGCCGAACCGGCGGGCGACGAGTAAGTTATCCGCTCTCCTGCACCGACTGCATCAACGTGAGGACATTCTGTTCTTCGCCGGGGAGCGTGGTCGGATAGCCGCCCACGGTGACGACGAAGTCACTACCGAGTTCCACCGCTTCGCTGATATGTAAGTAGAGTTCGACCGGATTGCCCTCGAACTGTGCGTCGGCACGGAACTTCGTCTGTGTCGTCTCCTCGCCGTTGATAGTGACCTTCCCCGATGATTCTTCGCTCGGTGCCGCGACGCTGTCGTACTGCTTTTGGACCATTCTGGCGATGCGCCTGGACGACATGTCCTCGATTGGATTGAACGTTTTGCCGAGAATTTCGACCTGCGGCGTCGTCAGCGCTGTGAAAATTGCTGCGTCAGCGTCCCCAAGCGCCGGCAGTTGGACTGACTTGCGGTGTTCGGCAATCTTGTTCGTCACGATTACCGTTCTGCTCTGGTCACCGGCCTGGAACTCCCGTTCGATCTCCTGGTCGGAGACGCCGTTGAGTTCGTAGTTCGTCTCGCTGAGGATATTGTCGGGCACCTGTGACGGGCTGGCCTCGAATTCAGCCGGTCCTCCTGTAATGAAATCGAGACAGCCAGCGAGGCCGGCCGTTGCCCCTACCCCGGCGAGGTACGCTCGCCGCGAGCGTCGCGGTCCGTCGTTCTCAGTCATATCCGTGTTCGGGCGACCAAGATAAATAGCCCTTGTGGGCCGGAATAAGACACAGTCTGATTGCGTCCAGCGAGACCACCCGCCAGCGCCGACGAACGGGGGCGATTTTTTACTCGATGGTACCGAACGAGCAGTATGTCCAGACCGTTTTCTATTGTCGACGTGTTCGCCCGCGAACGCTACGCCGGCAACCAACTTGCCGTCATCACCGACGCCGCGGACCTCAACAGCGAGACGATGCAACAGATCGCTGCGGAGATGAACTACTCTGAAACAACATTCGTTACCGGCGAGCCAACTGACGGGGCGTGGCCGGTCCGAATCTTCACGCCAACCGATGAGATACCCTTCGCCGGCCATCCAACCCTCGGGACTGCCGATGTCATCCGACGACGCCTCGCTGACGGCGACCCCGACGAAATCGTGCTCGACCTGCAGGTCGGGCGGGTTCCGGTCACCGTCGACGGTGACCGCCTGCAGATGCGCCAGCAGCCCCCCGAGTTCGGCGACCAACTCGACCACGACACCCTCGCGGCGGTGCTCGGACTCGACGTCGACCAACTCGACCACGACTTCCCGGCCAGAGTCGTCTCGACAGGACTTCCGACGATTATCGTCCCGCTCCGCGACCGTGACGCGCTGACCGATATCGACCTTGACCTCGACGCCTACGAAGCCCTCGTCGGTGACCGAGAGGCGAAACTAGTCCACGCGTTCTGTCCCGACCCACGCGACTCCGAGAATGACCTCGCAGCGCGGATGTTTGCGCCCGCGCTGGGCGTCCACGAAGACCCCGCGACCGGTTCGGCAAACGGCTGTCTCGCTGCGTATCTCTCCGCCGAGGAGTACTTTGGCTCGCCGACAGTCACCGCTCGTGTCGAGCAGGGCTACGAACTCGGCCGACCATCATTGCTGGTGCTGAATGCTCGCCCCGACGGTGACGAGATTGCCGTCGAGGTTGGCGGTGACGTCGTCCCGGTCGCTCGTGGTGACCTGCTGTAGCCACCGATGGGTCTATAGTTCGCTCGCCCAAGGCTGTACTGATGACTGCCACGCTGGGGCCGGAGCAACTCTTTCAGTACTACCGGTTCTCGCTGTACAACTCTCCGTTTACCGCCCACGACGAGGGCTGTGCAATCGACCTCTATCCCGAGAGAGGGGCACCCTCTCCTGTTGCCGGCGAGGTTATCGAGACGAAAACAGTCACAGCACCCTCGAAACCCTACGCCGCCGAGCACGACCACCTCATCCTCATCGACACCGGTGAGTACGTTGCCCGCACGCTCCACGTCGACCCGACTGTCGAGGCTGGTGACACGGTCGAGGTCGGTGACTCGCTGGGTGAACTGGTCCGTGCGGGCTTTTTCGCTCCGTGGGTGCCGAACCACATCCATCTGGGCTTTCGCACGCACGAGGCCAACGCCTACCGGGCGTCGGGGTCGCTCCCAGTCACCGCCACCGTCGAGTTGACCGGCGTCGAGTGGGACGGCACCGGCACTGTCACCGACGCGGGAGAGACGTGGGCGCGACTGGACGCTCCCGTCCACCCTGCCCCCGGCGAACAGTTTGCGGGCATCGCAAGCGGCGGCGGCGTTCTCGACGGTGGCTTTCCACACTACGACGGTGGCGGCGTCCTCGCTGGCGGCACGCAAGCGACTCTCGCGGGCCAGTCTGTTGGCACGCTTGCGGACCGAACCGTCGAGTGGGACGACTGTACTGTCCTCGCAAACGGTACGCCAATCACCGGCGTTGCACTGTTCTGTGCGCAAGACAACATCGGCGCGAAACTCGTCGGTCGTGACCTCTCGCTGTCGGTCGGAGCGCACGTAGACGTAACAGTTGAGAAATCCTGATTCGGTCGCTACGTATCAGTTCCTACGAGGGCAAATTCTGTCCCGATATCGTTCTCGCTGGCGTGGTTGTAGATGACCCGCGCGGCAGCGACATCCTGAATTGCCAGTCCAGTCGAGTCGAACACTGTCACTCCGTCGGGGTCGGGGCGGTCGACACGGCCTGTCACCACGTCGCCGAGTTCGCCGTGGATATCCTCGTCGCTGAGTTTCCCTGCTCCCCAGGGGACGTTGATTTCGCCGGAGTGAGTACACTGCTCGTAGTCGTCGATAACGATGGTCGCGTCTTTGATGACTTCGAAGGCAATTTCGTTCTTGCCGGGGGCGTCCGCGCCCATCGCGTTGATGTGTGTTCGCTCCCCGACGGCTTCGACGATTGGCTCGGTCACCGGTGTCGTCGTCGAGACGACATCACAGGCGGCGGCCTCAGTGAGGGACCCTTCGCGAACGTCGAACTGGTCGCCAAACTCGGCGATGAAGGCCTCGATGGCTTCCTCGCGCAGGTCGCTGACGATGACCGTCTCGATATCGCGGACCTGCGCAATCGCGTCCAGTTGCGTGTAGGCCTGAATCCCGGCCCCGACAAGGCCCAGCGAGTTTGCGTCCTCGGGAGCCAGATATCGGGTTGCGACGGCCGCGGCCGCACCTGTCCGGAGGCGTGTCAGTCCGGTTCCGTCCATCAATGCTAGCGGGAATGCAGTTTCGGGGTCGGAGTAAATCATCGTCCCGATGACCGTCGGCAGGTCGTGGTTCTTGGGATTGTCGGCGTGGGAGTTCACCCACTTGATGCCGGCGGCTTCCCACTCGCCGGTGTGGATGTACGCAGGCATCGACCGGAAGTCACCGTTGTACTGCGGCAGGTCGATGTAGGATTTCGCGGGCATCTGCGTATCGCCGTCAGAATAGGCCGCAAACGCGGACTCGACGGCGTCGATTACCTCCCCTATCTCCGTACTCGCCGTGACATCGTCGGGGTCGAGAAGCAGCGTCTCCATATCCTCTCGTTTCGCTGGCGTGCACTTATAGATGGGTTGGCAGTAGCTCACTCAGACTGCTCGCTCGACGCCCTCGATTGCGCGCTCGATATCGCTGTCGTCGATATCCCAGTGCGTACAGAACCGAATCGTGTGCTCGGCGAAGGGAACACCCAGCACGCCCTCCGCTTCGCAGTTGTCGAGCACCGCCTCGGCCGGTCGGTCGGTGTGGACGAGGACAATATTCGTGTCGGGGTCGTCGACGGTTAGTCCGTCAACGCTTGCCAGTCCGTCGGCGAGTCGGCCCGCGCGGCGGTGGTCCTCACCCAATCGCTCGCGGTTCGCCAGCGCCGCCAGTCCTGGCGCAGCTATCATCCCGGCCTGTCGCATCCCGCCGCCGAACAGTTTCCGGACGCGGTGGGCCTCCTCGATCAGCTCTTCTGACCCGGCGAGCATCGACCCCACTGGCGCGCCCAGTCCCTTCGAGAGACAGCACATCACCGTGTCGACTGGTTCGACGAACTCGGCGGCTGAACAGTCCTGTGCCGCCGCGGCGTTGAACAACCGCGCGCCGTCGAGATGGACCGTCACGCCAAGGTTGTGGGCAGCCTCGGCGGCAGCCTCGATTTCCTCGGGGCTGAGCGCAATTCCGCCGCGACTGTTGTGCGTGTTCTCCACTGCGAGTGCGCCCGTGCCGGGTCGGTGGCCGTCTGCCTCGACGTAGCCTTCCCGAACCTGCTCTGGCGTGATTGCCCCCCGCGGCCCGCCGTCGACGGTGCGGGGCTGGACCTCGGCGTGCTGTGCCAGTCCTGCCAGTTCCCACTTGTAGATGTGGCTCTCGCGTTCACAGAGCAGTTCCTCTCCCCGTTCGGTGTGGACGCGGCCCGCAATCTGGTTGCCCATCGTCCCCGAAGGAACGAACAGGGCGTCCTCGGTGCCGAGAACTTCGGCGGTCCGCGCTTCGAGTTCGTTGATTGTCGGGTCCTCACCGTAGACATCGTCGCCCACCTCGGCGTCCCGGGCAGCCTCGCGCATCTCCTCGCTCGGCTTCGTGACCGTGTCGCTGCGTAAATCGATCATATCCTCTGTACCGGCTCGATGGATAAAAACTCGATACGTCTGAGAACGTAGAATTTTCTCTATATCCTCGGGGGTTTTTGTCTCCGTGGAAATTCTCAACGGTTGATACAAACGGCATGCTGCATACAAGGCGCAACTACATCACGAGCCAATTCGATCTGATATAATCGAGCGAGTTATCGGTTGGTGGGCTGGTCTCCAGGGGGTCTGTTGCACAACTCAGATGTAACCGGGTCCCGCAGTCCGTCGAATCGTTACCGGGCGCCGCCAGTCACTAGCAGTAGACACTCATACTATTCTCGCCGCAGGTGAGTGAGATCTCGTAGCTCGCCACCACACTGGGGTCGTCAAGTTCGATGTTCCCACTGACGAAGGCAGTTTCGCCGCTTGGCAGGCTCCGCTTCTCGACGCGTCCGTGTCGCCCCTCGCCTAGCTTCGAGCCCGTGTCGTCGTAGTACGTGATGACCAGAGCAAACGCGCCGGGCGTGATCCGTATTTCCTGGTTGCCGACGTTGCTGAGCGTCACCTCAACCTGGAAGAGCGACGGGCCGCTGAATACTTCGGAGGTCCAGCCAAGAATCTCGATCTCGCCGATCTCGTCCGTCACGAGTTCGCCCATCTCCTCTTTCGTATACTCGCCACCATCGCCGTCACTGTCACCATTATCGCCGTCGCTGCCGCCACCATCGCCGTCACTGTCACCATTATCGCCGTCGCTGCCGCCACCATCACCGTCGCTGCCGCCACCATCGCCGTCACTGTCACCATCATCGCCCTCGCTGCTGGAACACCCTGATAGGCTGACCGCTGTCGGTGCTGCGAGGAGGATACCACACTTCCTGAACAGGTCTCGCCGGTTCATTATTCTACACCATAATTATTTTTTAAATGATTATTCAAATACGTTGGGGTATCTGGAGTGGAAGCGAGAGGCGTTTACGAAGCCTGAAACCCGGAACTGTTCCGGTGAAATCATGATTGATTTCTAGACATCGCCGTGGTGCATACACGCTCTCTATTCAGCACCACTCCTGAGACCTCTCACT
>JAQCNR010000492.1 GCA_028274925.1 Halovenus sp. | reverse complement strand
CGTCTACATCAGACAACTCGTCCCGGTCGGCAACGTCGCCGGGCCGCTGGTGGTCATCTACTCGATGCGCCGGTCCACTGGTGTGTCCACTGATAGAGGACTCCCAGCAGCGCTCATCTTTCAGGCGGTAACCTTCCTGACCGCCGCTGTCGTCGGGCTCATCGGCGCGGTAGTGCTGTTCGCCGGCGGCCAGCGGAGTTTGTTTCCGGTCATCGCAATCCTCGCTGTCGTCGTAACCCTCTGGGTGGCTGGGACCGGAGCGCTTCTCGCTGGACTCGGCATCGACCGAGTACTCGCTGCTATCGGAGCCCTGCTGTCCCGGACGCTCGGACGAGTCTCGGCCACCGTCGCGGCGAAAACGACTCCCGAGAATACCCGGTCGTGGCTCGCCGAGTTCGACGACGCCAGACGACTCATCCGCTCGAATCCGGGCCGCGTCGCTGTGGCCGTCGCCTGGTCAGTGGTGTCGTGGCTCGCGCTCTCGGCGACGCTGCTCAGTTCGGCCGCCGCACTCGGGGTCGCAGTTCCGCTCGGGGTGGCGATACTCACTATTCCGGTGAGTGACTTCCTGAACGTTCTCCCAGTTCCCGGTGGGATCGGTGGTGTGGAGGCAGTTATGACTGGACTGCTCGTCCTCTACGCTGGCGTCGACGTTTCTGTCGCTGCTGTCATCGCATTCTGCGTGCGCCTCTGGACGTACTGGTTCGTCCTCCTTGCCGGTGGTGCTGCGACGGCATTGCTCTCGACTGGACTGTTCGAGTGAGCAGGACCCCCACATTTAAGCCGCTGTCAACCGCGGCTGCTAGCGTGGTTTACGAAACGGGAAATCAGACGATAGATGAGGCGGTCCGGCGAGTTCTCGATGGGGAGACGCTCGACCGGACCGATGGACTGGCACTGTTGGCCCAGCCAGTCGAAGAACTCGCCGCCGCCGCCGACCTGTTGCGGCAGGAGTTCTCTGACGGCACCGTTGACGCCTGTAGCATCGTCAATGCGAAGGCTGGCAACTGCGCCGAGGATTGTGGCTTCTGTGCCCAGTCAGTTCATTTCGACACCGGCATCGACACCTACGACTTTCTCGGTCCGGAGAAAGTCCTCGAGGCCGCGAAACGCGCCGAGGCTGACGGTGCCCAGCGGTTCGGTATCGTCGTCGCGGAGAAGGGAGTCTCGAAAGAGAATCGCCCCGAAGAGTGGGAAGAAATCTGTGAGGCAATCCGGTTGATTCGCGACGAAACTGACGTGGAAGCCGACGCCTCCCTTGGCCTCCTCACCGAGGAGGAAGCCCAAGAACTCGCCGACATCGGACTCAACCACTACAATCACAACATCGAGACTTCTCGGCGATACTTCGACGAAATCGTCGGCAGCCACGACTTCGAGGACCGACTCGTGACGCTACGCCGAGCCCAAGAGGTTGGGATGGACCTCTGTGCCGGCGTCATTCTCGGGATGGGGGAGTCGCCGACCGACCGCGTCGACGCAGCGTTCGAACTGCAGGAGATTGGTGTCTCCTCGCTGCCGGTCAACATCCTCAACCCAGTGGCGGGGACGCCGCTTGGCGACCAGGACCACGCCGACATCACGAAGTCGGAGATTATGAAGACCATCGCAGTCTATCGGTTCCTCCATCCAGAGGCCCGCGTGCGACTGACCGGTGGCCGCGAGGCAAACCTCGCACCCGAGGACCAGCACCTGCCGTTCGAGGCGGGGGCCGACGGTCTGCTGACTGGGGATTACCTGACGACAGAGGGGCAGGACCCCGGCGACGACATCGAGATTATGGAGCGAGCGGGACTGAAACCGAACCGCTCGTCGAACGCCTTCGACCCGGAGGCAGTGAAAGACCGACACCGTGAGCCAGACCCGAGCAGTGCGGCGGGGACAGCCACGAGCAACGCAACCAACATCGACGACTGACAATGGACGACGTACATTTCGCAGTACTTGGAACCGGAGGTATCGGCCGACGCGCAATCGAATACTCGAACTCGAAAGAGCACCTCACGCCAGTTGCGGCCTGTGACCGCGACGGCGTCGCAATCGACCACGACGGACTCGACGCCGACGAACTGCTCGCCGCGACGGAGGGCAACATCGCCTCCGATGGCGGCGCGGCAGTCAAACAGACCGGCCAGGACCAGGGTGTCGTCGCCTCGGCACAGGCGTCGCCGACAGAGACGCCAATCGACGACATCATCGCCGAGTCAGAGGCCATCGACGCCGTGTTGATTGCGCTGCCGAATCTCGAACACGACTTCATCCCGCGAGTCGCCGAGCGATTCGCAGAGGCTGACTACGAGGGTGTACTCGTGGACGTGCTCAAGCGCTCGCGAGTCATCGGGATGCTCGACGACCGAGCAGAGACGCTCGAAGACAGCGGCATCACCTTCGTCTGTGGCGCTGGCGCGACACCCGGATTTCTCACGGGTGCGGCCGCACTCGCCGCACAGTCCTTCGTCGAAATCGAAGAGGTCGAAATCTGGTGGGGCGTCGGCCTCAAGTCTGGGTACGAGGACAACCGTGGCACCGTCCGTGAGGATATTGCCCACCTCGACGGCTACGATATCGAGAGCGCACGCGCGCTGACCGACGAGGAAATCGAGGATATCGTCGACGAACACGATGGCGTTATCGAGTTCAACGATATGGAACACGCAGACGACGTACTCCTCGAACGCGCTGGCATCTGTGACGCCGAGGACGTGACTGTCGGTGGCATCCTCGATGTTCGTTCGGACGAGAAGCCGACGACGACCACTGTCCGCGTGACGGGGCGGACCTTCGACGGCGAAGTCGGGACCAACACCTTCCAACTCGACGACGCAACCAGTATGGAAGCGAACGTCAACGGGCCGGCGCTGGGCTATCTGAAGGCTGGCGTCCGGCGCAACCGGGCCGGCGAGTACGGCGTCTTCGGCCCGGCCGACCTGATGCCCGGCTTCTGAGATGTCCAAAACGGTTGATTTCGGGTTCGAGATTGAAGCCCGACTGCGAGAGCGAGAAGCGAACGGACTCCGGCGTGACCTCTCGCCAGTCGAGTCCGTAAGCGCCAACAGCGCTATCGCTGAGGACCCCGGTGGGAACGAGCCAACCTTCGGCGACGAGCAAACCATCTTCGCGGCGAACAACTATCTTGGACTGGCGGGAGACGAACGCGTCGCAACCGCCGCCGCGGAGACTGCCCGTTCCATCGGTACTGGCGCGGGAGCCTCTCGGCTGGTCGTTGGCGACACACCTGCTCATCGCTCACTCGAACGCTCGCTGGCAACCTCGAAGGGAACGGAGCGAGCGCTGGCGTTTTCGTCGGGCTATGCCGCCAACGTCGGCACACTTACAGCGCTCTCTCCGGATGTCATCTTCTCGGACGAACTGAATCACGCGAGTATCATCGACGGTGCGCGTCTTTCAAATGCTGACGTGGTGGTGTACGACCACTGCGACCCCGACGCTCTCGCTGCGTCGATGGCCGAGCGGGCTGGCGAAACCCGGACTGAGGAGTCCTGGCTGGTGGTTACTGATTCCGTATTCTCGATGGACGGCGACATTGCCCCACTCGCCGAGCTGTGCTCGGTCGCCGAATCCTACGGCGCGTGGCTGATGGCCGACGAAGCCCACGCGACGGGCGTCTACGACGGCGGTATCGTCGGCGAGCGCGGACTGGAAGACCGGGTCCAGATTCAACTCGGGACGCTCTCGAAGGCACTTGGCGCGCAGGGCGGGTTCATCGCTGGTTCGGAGCCACTCGTCGAATGGATTCTGAATGCCGCACGGTCGTTCGTCTTCTCGACCGGACTGGCTCCGCCTGCGGCCGCCGCGGCAGAGCAGGCACTCGAACTTGCCCCGGAGCAACGTGACGCCCTCTGGCACAACGTCGACCGACTCCGTGAGAGTCTGGAGGCGATGGGTTACGAAGTGATGGGAGAAACCCACATATTGCCCGTACTGGTCGGGTCGCGCGAGGACGCCGTTGCACTCGACGAGCGACTGCAGGAGGCCGGAATCGTTGCGCCAGCAATTCGACCCCCGACAGTGCCGGAGGGGACGAGCAGAATCAGGGTTGCGCCCCAGGCGACACACACCGACCGCCACATCGACACCTGTCTCGCTGCCTTCGAAGCCGCAGGGGAGGAGGTTGGGTTGCTGTGAGTCTCGCCGTCGTCGGCACCGACACCGGAATTGGCAAGACTGTCGTCACCGCGGGGCTGGTTTCAGCCTTCCGCGCGGCAGGGCAGGACGCTCGCGCAATCAAACCGGCACAGACTGGATTCCCTGAAGACGACGACGCAGAATTTGTCGCCGAGGCTTGCGGTGACGAGTCGGCAGCAGTCCGACTCCGAACGCGCGCAGACCCGCTTGCCCCTGCCGTCGCTGCCAGACGAAGCAACGACCCAATCGAGTACGACTCACTACTCGCGGACACGCGGGAGGCAGTTGCTGACTCGGAGGTGGGGATTGTCGAGGGCGCCGGTGGCCTCCGCGTCCCGCTGTCGAACGACCCGCCACGAGAGATTATCGACCTCGTTTCTGACCTCTCGATTCCAGCGGTCGTCGTTGCGCGCTCGGGACTCGGGACGCTGAACCACACGGCGCTGAGCGTCGATGCCCTCCGAGAGCGCGACGTGCCGGTCGCCGGTGTTGTCCTCAACCAGTACGACGGGGCCACGGTCGCCGAACGAACGAATCCCGGCGAACTCGAACGGATGTGTGACTGCCCGGTGTGGAACGTCCCGACGCTGTCGGACCCGACCGACGCTGCGGCGGTGGCTGAGCACCTCCCAAACCCGTCGGCGCTCCTGTAGCTCCGGTACGCTTATTCGTTCGCGTGTCGGTGAGCAGATATGGCTCGGG
>JAQCNR010000485.1 GCA_028274925.1 Halovenus sp. | reverse complement strand
GACAGCGACAGCACAGGGTTAGGGCTGTTTCTTGTCCACACGCTCGTCGAGCGCTACGAGGGCACTGTCTGGATCGAAGACAACGAACCTGAGGGGAGCGTCTTCGTCGTCGAGTTACCGAAACACGACTGACTCAGTCGTCGTCGTGGAGTTCGACCTGTTCTGCAGCCTGCTCGGCGCGGTCACGAGCAGTGTCGATATCCGCAGCGGTGCTGACGGTGACACCCATCCGTCGGCCGTCGTAGGCTGCTGGCTTGCCAAACAATCGGAGGTCTGTGTCTGGTGTTTCGAGTGCCGCCTCAACGCCCGTGAACGCTGGCTGGTCGGCGGGTTCATCGGCGACGATAGCGTGACTTGCACCGGGCGTCTCGGCAGTCACCTCTGGCACAGGAAGCCCGAGGATGGCGCGCAGATGGAGCTCGAACTCACTTGCGGATTGGGTGCCAAGCGTGACGAGCCCAGTATCGTGTGGGCGTGGGGAGAGTTCGCTGAACAGCACCTCGTCGTCGCGGACGAAGAACTCGACACCGAAGATGCCGTACCCGCCCAGCCCGTCGGTAACCTGTTTTGCCATGCGCTGGGCGTCAGCAAGCGCTGACTCGCTCATTGGATGCGGTTGCCAGCTCTCGCGGTAGTCGCCGTCGACCTGTCGGTGGGCAACTGGGGGACAGAAGGTCGTTCCCTCGGCGTGGCGAACCGTCAGCAGCGTCACCTCGTAGTCGAACTCAACCAGCTCTTCGACAATCACGCGACCAGTGTCTGACCGTGTGCCCGCGCGGGCCGTTTCCCAGCCGTCCATCAGGTCCGCGTCACCGCGAACGACAGACTGGCCTTTGCCCGACGAGGACATCGTCGGTTTGACCACGACAGGGTAGCCAATCTCCGCGACTGCGTCGCGGTAGGCGTCCTCGCTGTCGGCGAAGGCAAACTCACTGGTCGGGACGCCAACCTCGTCGGCGGCAAACTCCCGAATCCACTCACGGTCCATCGTTAGCCGGGTTGCCTTTGCAGTGGGGATAACGTTGTACCCCTCGTCTTCGAGACGCTTCAGTTCCTCCGTCGCTATCGCCTCGATTTCGGGGACGATGAGGTCGGGGTCTTCCTCGGCAACTACCTCCCGGACCGCCTCGGCGTCGGTCATATCGAGGGTATGCGAGCGGTGTGCAACCTGCATCGCAGGCGCATTCTCGTAGCGGTCGACCGCAACCGTCTCGACGCCCAGCCCCTGTGCCTCGAACAGTAGTTCTTTCCCTAGTTCACCGCTGCCGAGCAACAGCAGTGTTGTGGCATTCGCCGCCCCAGGTGTCCCAAATCGTCGTGTGTCGGACATAATACAGACAGAGGACTGGACCGAGTAAAATCCCGGTGGCTCCGGAGACCCGTGTACACTCGGCCGGCGGCAAGGATTTTTGCCCGTTGCGCTCGCCGTAGGTGCATGGTCTCAAACGAGAGCGACACGTTCGAGTTGAACGGCGAACTGACAATCCACCGGATGGGCTACGGCGCGATGCGAGTCACCGGCAAAGATATTATCGGCCCGCCCGAGGACGAGGACGCTGCACGACAGCTCCTCCAGCAAGTGGTCGACTTGGGCGTCGATTTCATCGACACCGCAGATTCCTACGGCCCCGGCGTCAGCGAGCGTCTCATCGGTGAGGCGCTACCAGTCGACGAAATCGTCGTTGCGACAAAGGCAGGACTGTTACGTGAACGCGGCGGCGAGTGGCTCCCCCACGGCGACCCTGACTACATCCGCAATCAGGTGCTGGTCAGTCGCGACCGCCTCGGAGTCGACTCGATTGACCTCTACCAGTTCCACCGTCCGGACCCTGACACACCATTCGAGGACAGTATCGAAGCCTTCGCCGAGTGCAAGGACGCTGGGCTGGTCGACCACATCGGCCTCTCGAACGTCACTGTCGAGCAACTGGAAACCGCCCGCGACCACATCGACGTTGCGACGGTCCAGAACCAGTACAACATCGGTAATCGCGACGACGAAGACGTTTTGCAGGCCTGCGAGGAGTACGATATCGGCTTCATGCCATGGTTTCCACTCGCCGCAGGGAATCTCGGGGGACTCGAAGATGACCTCGAAGCTGTCGCGGCGAACCACGACGCGACCCGCTACCAGATTGCGCTGGCGTGGCTACTGGAGCACTCACCAGTAACGCTGCCGATTCCGGGCACGTCCAGCCCCGACCATCTCGAAGAGAACGTCGCCGCCTCGGGACTCGAACTCTCTGGCGAGGAGTATACCCGATTGACTGAGGCGAGCGCGCCTTAATCCAGCCACGTCTCCTGCAGATAGCGCCACTCGGCGGCAACCTGCTCACTCGGCGCGAAGTACGCGGTGCTCAGCCTACCCGTCTGTTCGTTGGGCGTCGTCTGCCACTCCTCGTAGCTGACCAGTGCGCGGTCCTCCCGAATCTCGATTGGCTCGACGTTGCGAATCTCGATGTCGAACTCGCCGGGTACGTACCTGTTCTTCTGGGACCGAATGCCGTCGATGACCGCCTCGCGGTCGGTTCGCTCGCCGCTCGGATAAACGAGTCGAAAGTCGGGACCAAGCGCTTGGTCGACACGTTCGGTATCCTCGCGCTGTCCAGTGTAGAACTCGACGAAGCAGTCGTGAAGCTCACGGATTTCACGCTCGCAGTCGCGTTCAGAGGGCACGGGCTACGTTCGCGCGGCAGTCAGATATGTGTTACCACGGCTCGTCTTTGACGCCGATAACGTAGGCGATTCCGTTCGTGAGCACGTGCAACAGCGGTGTCAAAACGAGAATAACGGCCAGTACGGGGAGGGTGAACGAGTCGAGAAACCAGCCGGGCGCAACGAGAAAGGCGAATATAAGTCCAACGGCGACAAAATCGAGTTGGTCGACGCCGGGGAAGGGTGCGCCGCGCTCGCGACCCGTCCGGCGTTTCAGAAAGGAAGCAGTGATATCACCGAGCATCGCGCCCAGCGGGAGGACAACGAGTACGAGCGTCGGGAACGTTGGAAGTTCCGCCCCGAGCAGGTCAGCAACTGTCGGGTTGAGTTGATTCAGAACGACAGCGACAATTGCGCCAGCAGTCGTCCCGACGGCAGTGCCGCGGTAGGTTTTGCCGTCGCCAAGGAGTCGGCGGCCGCCCAGCGTTCGGCCGCCGTCGATTGGCCGGCCGCCGCCGGCCAGCACCGCGGCGTTGTTCGGGATGTAGGCGGGCAACATGAGCCAGACTGCCGTTGCCACCACAACGAAGAGATTCATACCCGAGTGGAGACAGGGGCCGTGTTTAGTTGTCACGTTTCACGACAAGAAAAGCAAGAACTCATTATCCAGCCGTGCTGATAGTTTCCTAATGGCTTCGTGGAAGCGCGATTTTGCGAGCGGACTCATTATTCTGGTCCCCCTGCTGGTGACGATTGTCGTGCTCGCCTGGATTTATAACCGACTCACTCAGGTGCCCATCCCTGTCGAGAGTGAACCGACGCGAGCGCTGCTATCGATTGTGATTTTTATTCTCCTCGTCTTCTCTGTCGGCTATCTGATGCGGACTGCAGTTGGCTCGGTACTCGAACGGGCACTCGACGACATGATAAACCAGTTACCCGGGCTTCGGGTCATCTACAATGCCTCGAAGATGGCCGTCGAAACCGCACTCTCGGGGACGAGTGACCTGCAGGCTCCGGTGCGACTCGAAGTGTGGGACGGCCTCCGGATGACCGCGTTCAAGACCGGAAAGCAAACTGCAGATGGACGGCATATCCTCTTTTTGCCGACGGCTCCGAACATCACTTCGGGGTTCGTCATCGAAGTCGAGGAGGACAGATACGAGGAGATCGACGACTCAGTCGAGCAAGCACTGACGCGGATTCTGAGCGCTGGCTTCGGCGAGGAAGACGGCAACCGGGGTGACCGCTCTGTACGAGAAATTCTCGACGTCGGTGACGAGTCTCCGACCCAAGCCAGTGCCGAGGAGGCAACCGTCGACGAGGCTGCCGACACCGCAAGCGCCGAACCGACAGGTGACGCGGCCGCTGGAGCGGAGCCAGAGCCCGACGCTGACCCCAACTCCGGTGCGTGACGGCCGGCCGAACCAACGGCGTTAACTTGGTCTATTCCCTAGTTAGATATGTACGACGCAGCTTCGTTCCATTTTTGATATGAATAACGCATGCGTTATGCTTAAGGGTCGAGATACCTGACTGTACAGTATGGCAGAGACACAGCAGGCGCTCGGGAGCGACGAGGTGACGACGCTGAAGGAGTTGGCACTGCTCGGTGCGCTCGACGGCGAGGAGAAACTCTCCTGTTCGCTGCTCGCGGACCGACTCGACGCGTCGAACCAGACCGCTTCGCGGCGACTGCAGGAACTGGACGAGGGTGGCTACGTCACCCGTGAAATCGTCGGCGACGGCCAGTGGATCGAGATTACGGCCGCGGGCGAACAGCGCCTGCAGGCCGAGTACGCCAGCTACCAGCAAATCTTCGAGGGCGCACAGGCTGTCGACCTCCACGGCTCAGTCACCAGTGGGATGGGCGAAGGCCGCCACTACATCAGCCTCTCGGGATATATGGAGCAGTTCCGCGAAAGACTGGGCTACGAGCCATTCGCCGGAACGCTAAATGTCGACTTGAAGACCGAGAGCATTCGCTCGCGCGCCCGACTGGACGCCTTCGACCCCGTAACGATCGAGGGCTGGGAGTCCGACGACCGGACCTACGGTCCCGCATACTGTTATCCGGCGACGCTGAGTGTCGGCGACACCGAGTACGAGCAGGCCCACGTCATCTCGCCGGAGCGGACCCACCACGGCGACGACAACCTCGAAATCATCGCGCCAGACGAACTCAGAACCGAACTTGACCTCGAAGATGGAACGGAGGTGACGGTCTCTGTCGCACAGCAGTGACGCGACGGCGGTCGCAAGCGGACTCGACGCCGTTATCGAGGCGTTCCAGCGCGGCGAACCCGTGTGCATTCACGACGCGGCCGACCGCGAAGGGGAAACTGACCTCATCTATCCAGCCAGCGCGGTCACGCCCGAAGCGGTGGCGCAACTGCGTAACGACGCGGGCGGACTGGTCTGTGTCGCGCTCAGCGACGCCGTTTCGGAAGCGTTCGACCTGCCCTTTCTCCAGTCTGAAATTGACCATCCCGCCGCGGCGAGGCACGACCTCACGTACGACGACCGCTCCTCGTTCTCGCTGCCGGTCAACCATCGAAATACTCGGACCGGGATCACCGACGAGGACCGCTCGCTGACGATTCGCGAACTCGCACGCGCGGCCGAGACCCCCGACCAAGTCGACTTTGCCACCGAGTTCCGTTCACCCGGCCACATCCACATCCTTCGGGCGGCACCGGGTCTGCTCACGAACCGGCAGGGCCACACCGAACTCGGCATCGCACTGGCGGAACTCGCCGGTGTCGAACCCGCAGTTGTGGTCTGTGAGATGCTCGACGACCACACGAACGAGGCGATGACTCCCGCCGACGCTGCGGCGTATGCTGAGTCACACGGAATCCCGTACATCGAGGGGTCGGTGCTGGTCGAACGGAGCCGCTGAGGACGCCGAGTCGCCCGGAAGACATTTTTTATTGTTGGCAGAAACAGTGATATGACCTTCAGTATCGTCGCCCGCGAGCAGGTCGGCGAAGGCCACAGCTTCGGTGTCGGGGTGACGACAAATAATCCCGGAATCGGCGTCTTCTGTCCCGCGGTTTCGGCCAGTGGCGCAGTAGCAACACAGTATCAGACGTACGGCGAAGTCGGGCCACAGGTTCGCGGCTATCTCGAGGATGGTCTCCGTGCCGACGACGCCGCCGCTGCCGCGCTGGCGGCGAGCGAATCAGCCCCGATGCTTCAGGTCCACGCCCTCGGAGCCCAATCGCGGGCCGTCCACCACGGTGCTGACTTCGTCGCCGAGCAAGAGGAACTGGGAGCCGCCTACGGAGATATCGCCGGGGAGAACTACTCCGTCGCGGGCAACACGCTCGTAAACCAAGCGACACTCGAGACGACGGCCGAGAGCTTCGCCGCTGCGTCACCGGACCGGCCGCTGGCCGTCCGGCTCATCGAGGCACTTGTTGCGGGAGACGAGGCGGGCGGTGACAGACGAGACGCCGACGCTCGCAGCGCCGCGGTCAGGGTGGTCGACCCAACCGCAGGCGTCGCGAACGAGTGGTACAACGACCTCCGGGTCGACGCCTCGGCGTCACCGCTTGCCGACCTCCGGAGTCAGTACGACCGGGCCAAACAGTACCATCAAGACGCATCGGCCGAGTGGTCTTAATAGCGAGCGCTGGGGAGTTCTCTCAGCGAATCGTGAAGCTACTTAACGATGGGGCCAATCTATGCGGATATGAGCTTCGACGAGATGGATGTCGACACCATCTGGATGGACGGTGAGTTCGTGCCGTGGGACGAGGCGGACGTTCACGTCCTCTCGCACGGTCTGCATTACGGAACGGGAGTCTTCGAGGGAGTCCGCTGTTACGATACCGAGAAGGGACCAGCAATTTTCCGCTGGGAGGAACACCTCGAACGACTCTATCAGTCGGCCAAGCCCTACGAACTGGAGATTCCGTACACACGCGAAGAACTGACCGAGGCGACGATGGAACTGATTCAGCGCCAGGAACTCGAGTCCTGTTACATCCGCCCGATTGCCTTCTACGGCTACGAGATGCTCGGTCTGAACCCCTCCGAATGCCCCGAACAGGTCGCTATCGCGGCGTGGCCGTGGGGTGCCTATCTCGGCGAGGAAGCACTCGAAGAGGGTATCGACGTGGCCGTCTCGTCGTGGCGGAAACACTCCTCGAGCCAGATTCCGACCAACTCCAAGACGACCGGTGCTTACGTTAACAGCGTACTCGCCAGTTTAGAGGCCAAGCGCAACGACTACGTCGAGGCAATCGTCCTCAACAAGGAGGGCAACGTCGCAGAAGGCCCCGGCGAGAACATCTTCCTCGTCCGCGACGGCGAAATCTACACGACTGGCCTCGCCGAGAGTATCCTCGACGGAATTACTCGACGCTCGGCGATCCAGATTGCCGAAGACCTGGGCTACACCGTCCACGACGAGGCGACCATCTCTCGGGGCGAACTGTACACCGCCGACGAACTGTTCTTTACCGGCACGGCAGCAGAAGTCACGCCGATTACGTCCGTCGACGACAAGGTGATTGGCTCCGGCACGAAAGGGCCAGTGACCGACGAACTCCAGGCGAAGTTCTTCGAGATTGTCGAAGAACAGCCTGCGGAGTACGAGGACTGGTTCACCCCAGTCGAGATGTAACTCCTGAAAGGGATTAGCAGATAAGTTAAGTCAGTACCGACCTAACCAGCCACTACAGTGGCCAGCGGTCAACATGCAACAGACGGGGCAGGCAAACAGGTCGAGAACGTCGTTCTCATCACCGTCGATTCGCTGCGTGCGAGCGCGGTTGGTGGCTTTCCGGAGAGTAATACGACCCCTGAACTGGACCGACTCGCAGACGGCGGAGTCACCTTCGAGAACGCCTTCGCACACGGGAACTGGACACCGTTTTCTTTCCCGGGGATTCTCGGCTCCCGGTCCGTCTTCGCAGAGTCCGAAACAATCGGGCTTCCGGACTCGCCGACGCTCGCAGAGGTACTCCAGCAGGCGGGCGTCACGACCGGTGGATTCAACGCGAGCAACGGCTTTCTGACACCACACTGGGAATACGACCGCGGTTTCGACGAGTTCG
>JAQCNR010000480.1 GCA_028274925.1 Halovenus sp. | reverse complement strand
GTACCAGTGCTCGGGAAAGCCGTGTAACAGAACGACCAGCGGTGCCGACCCCGTTGGATGGTCGACGGACTCCGGGTCGGGGTCGACGGAGACGTAGTGCATGGTGATCCCGTTGACACGGGCAGTTTCGTGTCGCCAGCGTTCGGGGTCGTCGGGATGGTCGAACGCGTGAGTCATCAAAACGCCTGCAACGCGTCCAGCCGGTCGGCCGCTGTCCCGTCGTCGATGGCCTCCCGAGCACGGCTCAGCCCGTCGTCGAGTGTTTCGACCTCACTGCCGGCGTAGAGTCTCACTGCCGCGTTCAGCGCGATGGCGTCAGCGAACGCGTCTGTCCGGTCGCCGGCGAGCACCTCCCGGGTGATCCGCGCCGACGCCGCGGCCACGTCGTCGACTTCCAGTTCTTCGCGCTCGAAGTCCATCCCGTACGTTGCTGTCTCGATCTCGAAGTCATCGAACTCGCCGTCGTATTCGGCGACGACAGTCGACCCCGGTCGGATGTCGTCGTAGCCCTCCAAGCCCTGA
Source organism: Halovenus sp. (assembly GCA_028274925.1). Taxonomy (GTDB): domain Archaea; phylum Halobacteriota; class Halobacteria; order Halobacteriales; family Haloarculaceae; genus Halovenus. Next base: position 15,950 of record JAQCNR010000480.1, on the reverse strand, counting down.
AACATGATGACGCGAGGGACATCCTGTGCCGTCATCTCGCCGAACGTGTCGACGATTCGCTTCGCGAAGGAGAGGTGGTAGAAACTGCCGAGATGGACGTCCGCGTTCGCTGGGTTCGCAAGCGTCTCGACCGTGTTGAGGTAGGTTCGGACGCCCATCTGCGCTCGGCGGTCGGAGAGGTCCACAACGCCGGGATTGAACTGGGGTTGGTAGTAGAACCCAAAGCCAACCTCGTCGGTCATCGCCGCACTCTCGGCGGGCGTGAGGTCGGTGCGAACACCGAGTTCGTCGAGGGCGTGTTTGTAGGCGTCTCCTTCCTGTGTCGGCACCCGGTCGCCGCTGTGGGTTACGACGGGTGTGCCGGCGGCGGCGGCGACGAGTCCGGCACCGACGCCGAGCAGCGCCGTGCTGTGTTTGCCGTCGTAGTTCGCCCCGCAGTCGACCGGGTCACACTCCGGCGTTGCCGTCTCGACAGATTGCTCGCGCAGCACGTCGCTGAACGCAGCCAGCTCTGTCGGTGTGTTGCGTCTCCAGCGATTCGCCAGCCAGAACGCGCCCAGCGTCGTCTCGTCGGGTTCCCGTTCGAGAACCCGCTCCATCGACTCTCGTGCCTGCTCGCGGTTCATATCCTCGGCAGATTTGTGCCCGGAGCCGACAACTTCAGTCATCAACCGACGCAGCGGCCAGTCGCCTGTGGAACGCTCGCTCATACCCACTGTACGGAAAGCCCAGCCTAAATGGTTGCGAGGCGAGTTCCCGGGCTGCAGTACCCGGAAACCTTTTCTCTCCGCTGGCCACTAGTAAAATCAGCATGAGTGCGACCGATCCCGCGACGGTACTGGTCGTTGACGACGAACCAGACGTAGCCGACGCATACGCGGCCCAACTCGAAAGTGAATACATTGTGTTGACAGCGTACGGGGGACAGGAAGCACTCGACAACATCGACGATTCCGTCGATATCGTCCTGCTGGACCGACGCATGCCCGGTATCTCTGGTGACGAAGTGCTGGCGAAGATTCGCGAGCGTGACCTCCAGATCCGCGTTGCGATGGTCACGGCAGTCGACCCCGATTTCGACATCATCGAGATGCCCTTCGACGATTACGTCATCAAACCCGTCTCGCGCGACGACCTGTTCGAGACAATCGACCGGCTACTGGCCTGCTCGAAATACGAGCAGACACTCCGGCGGTACTACGCGCTGGCGGCGAAACACGCCACACTTGCGGCGAACAAACCCGAGTCGGAACTGCAAAACAGCGAGCAGTTCCAGCAACTCGAATCCGAGATGAGCGAGACTCGCGACGCCCTGGACGACACCATCTCCGAGTTCGACGACGACGACTTCGCCGCCGCGTTCCGGGACCTCGACCAGGAGACCGGTACCCCGACCGAATAATGCCGTGTCTACACTCCGCCTGACGTTCGAGGACGGCACGATTCGCGTCGATGGACTCGCTGACCCACCCACAGACGCGCCCGCTGCGCTCACCTACGACTCACGGTCGAAAACCCATCGCCTGCCTGCCGGACAGTACGCCGACCTTCGTGACGCACTCGACCAGACCGACCACACCGTCGAAGACGATGTCTTCGACCTTCCAACGCTGTCGGTCGACTCGTCGTACAAACTCCGAGCCTACCAGTCCGAGGCACTGGACGCGTGGGAGACGGCCGGCCACCGTGGTGTGCTCGAACTCCCGACTGGCAGCGGGAAAACCGTCATCGGTATTGCTGGAATCGAGGCACTCGACACGCCGACACTGGTTGTCGTCCCGACGGTTGACCTCCTCGACCAGTGGGTCGACGAACTTGAACGCGAGTTCGACTGCCCGATTGGTCGTCTCGGCGGCGGCAGCCAGCGCCTCGAATCGGTCACCGTCTCCACGTACGACTCTGCGTACCTCCGCGCCGAGGAACTCGGCGACCAGTTCGGACTGGTCATCTTCGACGAGGTGCATCACCTCGGCGGCGAGGGCTACCGCGACATTGCCCGGATGCTCGCCGCGCCGGCACGACTTGGACTTACGGCCACTTTCGAGCGCCCTGATGGCGCACACGAACAGGTTGCACAAGTCGTCGGTGACGTCGTCTTCGAACTCGACCCTGAGGAACTGGCCGGCGAGTATCTCTCGGCGTACGACATCAAACAGGTCGACATCTCGCTGACACCCGCTGAACGAGACAAATACGACCGCAACCAGACCATCTTCACCGACTACCTCGCGGAGTCGAACATCCAACTCACGAGCGGCAGTGACTACCAGCAACTGGTCAAACGCTCCGGCACCGACCCGAAGGCCCGGGACGCACTGCTCGCCAAACAGCGCGCTCGTGAGGTGATGATGAACGCCGATGGGAAGGTCGACCGTCTCGCAGACATTCTCGACCGCCACCGCGAGGACCGAGTCATCGTCTTTACCGCACACACTGACCTCGTCTACCGCCTCTCAGACCGGTTTCTCCTGCCCGCAATCACGCACGAAACCGGGGCAAGCGAGCGCCGGGACATTCTCGAACAGTTCCGTGCCGGCGAGCACAGCCGAGTTGTCACCGCGAACGTGCTCGACGAGGGGGTCGATGTTCCTGCCGCGAACGTTGCTGTTGTGCTCTCCGGGTCGGGCAGCGAACGCGAGTTTACACAGCGTCTCGGTCGCATCCTCCGACCGACTGACGACGCCCGCCCTGCGACGCTGTACGAACTCGTCACCGAGGAGACTGCAGAGGAACGGGTTGCGAGCAGACGACGCTGAGCCACCGAGCCGGTGTTCGGTCTAAACTCACACGAAGGAATAATCCTCGTTCCAGTCCGGAAGCAATTTACTTATCCACCACAAGCGACAGATATGCAGCATCGTCCCCAGTCGGATCTCACCGAGTCGGAGGCCGCTCAGCGGGTTGAGACCGCCCTCGCCAACAACGACCTCGTTCTGTTTATGAAGGGCGACAGGGAGATGCCCCAATGTGAATACTCTCGGGAGGCGCTGCAGTTACTGACACAGTACCGCGACGACATCGCCACTGTCGACGTACTGGACGCTCTCGAAGAGTACCGCGACGCTCTCACCGAACAGAGCGGGTGGGAGACGATGCCACAGGCGTACCTCGACAGCGAATTTATCGGCGGCAGCGATGTTCTCCAGACACTCGACGAACGTGGTGTCCTCGCGTCCCGTCTGGAGTAGTTCGCTGTTATCGCAGTCACGTCGGTCTGTTCAGCTGTTGGTGTTCTCCTCTTTTCGCGTGAGCACCTCGATGTCGTAGCCCGCCTCGGCAAGTCCATGGAGTAGTTCGTCGATGTGCTCGTGGCCTCGTGTCTCCAGGTCGATATCAATCTCGGCGTCGTCCATCGACACGTCACGGGATGTCCGGTCGTGTTGCATCGCGTAAATGTTTGCCTCGTGCTCCGAGAGCACCCGAACCAGCGAATCGAGCGCGCCGGGCCGGTCCGGAAGCACAGTTCGAATCCGCACGTACCGGCCCGTCTCGATCAGTCCCCGCATGATGACCGTCGTCAGTGTGTTCATATCGACATTGCCACCACAGAGCACAGGCACGATTGTCTCGTCATCTTCGTACTCGAATTCTCCGGCGAGCAACGCTGCCAGCGGCACCGCACCCGCGCCCTCGACGAGTGTTTTCGACCGCTCCAGCAGCGTTGTCATGGCGACCGCGATGTCTGCGTCCGAGACGGTCACTACCTCGTCAACGCGCTCTTTGATCACCTCGAACGTCTTTTCGCCGACGGTCCGTGTTGCGATGCCGTCGGCAATTGTATCGACACTATCTCTGACGATTCGTTCACCTTTCTCAAGTGACGGGGCAACGCTCGAGGCACCCTCTGCCTGCACACCGATCACTCGCACGCTCGGTTTTTTGCCTTTGAGGGCTGTCGCAATTCCAGAGATGAGGCCGCCGCCGCCGATGGGAACAACAACGGTTTCGACGCTTGGCAAATTTTCGAGAATCTCGATACCGAGCGTCCCTTGTCCTGCCATTACCTCCCAGTCGTCGAACGCCGGCAGGTAGTACATCTCCTGCTCACGCTCGATTTCCCGTGCACGCTCGGCGGCAGCGTCGTAGTCGACGCCGTGTAATATCACCTCGGCCCCGTAGCTTCGGGTCGCCTTGATTTTCGAGATGGGTGCGTCCTCGGGCATTACGACAATCGAATCGACGCCCATGCGGGTCGCCGCAAGCGCCACGCCTTGGGCGTGGTTGCCCGCACTCGCGGTCACGACTCCCTTCTCACGTTGTGCGTCGGTGAGCGTGGCGATTCGGTTCGTGGCACCCCTGATTTTGAACGCACCGGTTCGCTGGAGCATCTCCTGTTTGACGTGCACGTCAGCACCTGTCATCGCAGAAAAGGTGTGTGAGTACACCAGCGGCGTGTGCCGCGAGGTCTCTGCAACGCGGTCGCGAGCCGCCAGTACGTCGTCCAACTCGAGCATACGACACCTCTTCACTCCCGTCGGTGAAATACTGTGTGACCCACGGGGGGATAGCGTGTGACTGTGCAGTCGCGACTGCATTCCGGAGGTACCGTCAGGGATACTTAAAACTGCGTGTGACAACACACCGTTGCGAACCGGAAGACGACGGTCGCATATGCCGCCTGTCTGACGTGGGTCGAACAACCGTCATCACTTATAAAATACAGCAGTCAAATGGCTGTCAACATCTCTCCACTGCTGGCCGCTCAGAGATCATCCGCGCGGTACCGGACGGTCGGTTCACCCTCGAAACGCGGGCCGGGGCCAGTCTGCTCGAACCCCATTTTGCTGGCGACTGACTGAATCTCTGATTCCGTCTCCAGGACGAGCAGTTCGACGGCCATCCCTTCGCCCCGGGCAAACCGGAGCGGTTCTTCGAGCAGTTGTTCGTAAATCGACTCCTTGCCCTCGAGTTGCGTGACGTGGATGGTCTGGTCGCGAGCGTCGTAGCTCACGAAGCCCACGATATCGTCATCTCGCTCGGCGATTCGGACCGTGCGGTCGTGGACGAGATTACGCATCACATCACGGGGTGTATCCGTCAACGAGGCGAGTCTGCTGGCGTCCGCTTCGAGGGCATCCCGCAGTTTCATGTGTCTCTCGTTAGCACCCCATCCAATTAAACCATACGTCCGGGCCGGCGCGGCGACGGGAGAGATGAACACAGTTATCCACCCCGGCGACGAAAAGGCGGGAAATGAGTCAGCGATACACATGGGTGGTCGGATGCGGATAGTCGCCAAGTTCGGCGGAACGAGCGTGGCCAACGGTGACCGAATCAACCGAGCGGCAGATTCTATCGCCGCAGCGGTCGAGGCCGGCCACGAGGTCGCAGTCGTCGTCAGCGCAATGGGTGGCACAACTGACGTGCTGCTCGAAGAGATGAAATTCGACGCCACCGAGGCTGACCGTGCCGAAATCGTCAGCATGGGCGAACGGACCTCGGTCCGGATGCTGAAAGGCGCGCTCGAAGCCCGCGGCATCGACGCTGAATTCCTCGAACCCGGCCGACCGAACTGGCCGATCATCACCGACGAATACGGCGAAGTCGACGTCGACGTGACGAAAAGTCGCACAATGGACTGTGCGAGAGCGATGGAAGGCGGCGTTGTCCCCGTCATCACCGGCTTCCTCGCAGAGGACCACAACGGCACGATTACGACACTGGGCCGCGGTGGCAGCGACACCACGGCAGTTATGCTCGGCAACTACATGGAAGCCGACGAAGTTGTCATCGTTACCGACGTTGAAGGCGTCATGACTGGCGACCCCAACGTCGTCGAAGGCGCGCGTAACGTCGGCGAGATTACCGTCGACGAACTCCGAAATCTCTCCTTCCGTGGTGCCGAAGTCGTTGCCCCCTCTGCGCTCACCTACAAAACAGACGACATGGAGGTCCGAGTTGTCCACCACCAGCACGGGGACCTCCTTTCGGGCGGGACCGATATCGAAGGCGAATTCGAGAATCTCATCGACCTGCAGGAGCGAGAACTGGCCTGTCTCACCATCGCCGGCCGGTCGATTCGCAACCAACCGGGCGTACTTGCTCGCCTCTCGAACGCGCTTTCAGAGGCAGGCGTCAACGTCGAGACGAACTCCAGCGGACTCGACTCCGTGACCTTCTACGTTGACGGCGACGACGCCGAGGAAGCCGAGGCAGTGCTGCACGACCAGGTCGTCGAAGACGAGATTCTCTCTAGCGTCACCATCGAGAACGACATCGCGGTTATCAGAATCGCTGGCGGCGAACTCGAAGGCCAGAGCGGTGCTGTTAACCGCGTGCTGACGCCGCTTGCCGAACACAATATCTACCTCCACGATGTCGTCACCAGCGCCACCTCCGTCTCTGTCTTCGTCGACTGGGAGGACCGCGAGCAAGCACTCGACCTGCTTCGAGACGTCTTCTAACTCGTCACCAGAACGTTCGCTCTCTTTTCACCGGCCCTTATCGAGTCGGTCAGCAATCTGGTCCGGGAGCCCTGCTTCTCGAACGGCCTCCTGCACGCGTTCGATGTCGTACTCGACGCGGTGCTCGGTGACCGCCATCTCGTCGAGGTCCACGACTGCATACGCCGCTCGCGGGTCGCCATCGCGTGGCTGACCCACACTGCCGGGATTCATCACGATACCCTCGTCGTAGACTTCGTGTGCCTGAACGTGGGTGTGGCCCATCACCAGTACGTCTTCCTCGCCGAGCAGTTCCGGGCGGAACTGGGCGGGGTAGGTGTAGCGGTCGGGGTCGTCCGGGTGGCCGTGGACGAGACGGACTCGCCGCTCACACTCGCGGCGCGAGTCGAGTAACGCCTTCAGAAAAGCGAGTTGGTCCTCGGAGAGTTGCTTGCGGGCGTATTCGACGCCAGCGCCGGCCATACTGTTGAAGCCAGCACCGCCGCCGGCCGCTGTCACCCGGTCGTGGTTCCCCCGGACTGTCGGGACCGAGCGCTCTCGAATCCACTCGACACAGGCCGCTGGCCACGGGTTGTAGCCGACGATGTCGCCTGCACACAGCAGTCGCTCAACTGGTGGCATATCTGCGAGGACGGCGTCGAGTGCGACCTTGTTGCCGTGAATATCCGAGAGCACGCCCACCTTCATACGCGATGCATCGGCTGGTGGCGGCTAATGGCTGTCGCCTCCTCGCTAGATTTTTCTCCCCCGCACCGAATTGGTCAGGTGATGGAACTGACGACGATTCCCGGTGTCGGCGAGAAAACCGCAGAGTCGTTGCGCGCGCTCGACGAGCCAGAGCACGCGCTTCGGGAGGGTGATATCACGACACTCGCCCGCGCACCGGGAATCAGCGAGGGCCGGGCCGCCCGCATTGCCCGCGGTGCGATTCGTGACCGTCACGACGACCCCGGCGGCTTCGCGGCGACACCGCGAGCCCGTGAACTCCACCGTGACGCGCTGACCCTGCTGCAGGACTGCACCGTTACCGAGTACGCCGCGAAGCGACTTGAGACGCTGTACCCAAGCGGTGTCGACTCCCGTATCGAAGAAGTTCGCAACCTCGCCCGGACGGCGATGACCCGAGAACCAACCGAAGCGGTCTTGGCTGCACTGGAAGGCGTCGAACCGCTGGATTCGCCCGGCGACGTGCGGGTCCGGGACCGCTGTCTCGCGACACAGGACGCTGAGGTATACTCTGCGGCCCGAGACGCCGTCCCGGAGATGAGCGTCGAACTCGTCGAGGACACCCGCCAACTCTCTGAACTCGCCCGGGGCTACTCGACGGTGATTGCGCTGGACGAAGCCTTCGCTGGCACCGACCTGGAGGGCGACGTTCGCGTCGAACCTGACGCGCTCTCGGACCCGGAGTCGGTCGTCCCCGAGCGAACCCTCTCGTTTTTTGCGCACAATCGAGCGCCGCTGCGGGCCGCCGCGCAGGTTCACCGGGAGGCAAATCTCGACGCACCCTGTGACCTCGAGACACTCGGCGCGGCGCTAGCCCGCCTCGACGAGGGTGGTGCTGTTCAGGGCGACGAGGACCTCGACAGACTCAACGCTGCACTCGACAGCCTCGACAGCGCCGTCGAAGAAGCAGAGCGACTGGCTAACGACCGCCTCCGGGAGGCTATCGAGGAACGCGACGTGACTATCGAGGGTGGTGACCTGCTCTCGCTGGTCGAGCGCGGTGCCGGCGTCGACTCGCTGCTGCAGCGCGAACTGGCCGACGAGTACGCCGACGCAATCAGACAGGCCCGCGAGCAGTTTGTCGATGGGCTCGACCTGACGGATACAGTCAGCCTCGCCAACCGCGTCTTCGAGGAGGAACCAACCTTCCCCGTCGAACACGACGAGCAAGCACTCTCACGACTTCGTGAGGAACTCACGGCCATGCGCGACCGGCGTGCAAGTCGGCAGAAACGCGAGGTTGCCGACGAACTCGCCGGCCTGCAGGAGGCCTGCCGAGAACTCGTCGACCGAGCGCTCGAACTCGACCTCGAACTCGCAATTGCCCGCTTTGCGGAGGATTTCGAGTGCACGATGCCAGAGTTCGGTGGCGATGGCTTCGGTATCGAGGGCGGGCGCTCGCCGCTGCTCGATGTGCCATTTGAGGCGGTCGAACCGATCGAGTACCGCGTCTCCGGCGTGGCGTTGCTCTCGGGGGTCAACAGCGGCGGGAAAACCTCGACACTGGACCTCGTTGGGCTGGTCGTCACGCTTGCACATATGGGCCTGCCAGTGCCGGCCGAGTACGCCCGTGTCGAACGAATCGATGAACTCCACTACCACGCCAAGACACAGGGAACCCTCGACGCCGGCGCGTTCGAGTCCACCCTCCGAGAGTTCGGTGACCTCGTGACGAGCGTCAGCGAACAGCGCTCCGTGCTCGTGCTGGTCGACGAACTCGAAAGCATCACCGAACCGGGTGCGAGCGCGAACATTATGGCCGGTATTCTCGAAGCACTCGACGAACGCGGTGCGACGGCGGTGTTCGTCTCGCACCTCGCCCGCGAAATCATCGACGCCGCCGACACCGAGTTGACCGTCGACGGGATTCAGGCCGACGGCATCGAGGACGGCGAACTCAAAGTCGACCGGACGCCCGTGAAAGGCCAACTCGCGCGTTCGACGCCGGAACTTATCGTCGAGAAAATTGCCGGCGAGGCAGAAGAGGACTTCTACGACGGCCTGTTGCGGAAGTTCTGAGCTACCCGCGCTCCTGTGGGAGGACAATGGAGTAGGTCCGACTCTCACGGTCGGCGAACTCGAGCGTGAGTGTCAACTCGGCGCTGCGCATGTCGACACCGTCGCTGCCGGTGGTCTGGAACTGATACAGCGAGAAGCGGATAGTCTCGCCTGGGTCCGCGATAGCAGTGCTGAAGGCGTACGAGGGGCTGTCAGTCAGATTAATTCGCTCCGGTGTCGGGCCCACGTCGAAAGGGCCACGTGACGGCGTCGAATAGGCAATTCCGTCGTCACCTGGGTTGTTCGGACTGAACGTAAACGCTCCATCCACCGGGTCAGTATCGATGTAGATGTCGGTGTGGTCCACACCGCTCTCGTTCAGTCCCTCCAGCCGGGTTGCGTCGGTGTCACTCTGGACCTCGATACCGGTGATTTCGACCGACTCACTCGCGAAGTTGGTCATATTGAACGTGGCCCACCCGTCACCACGGCCGACCTTTCTGGCCGCCGACCCACACCGGTACTCGAGCCCGGTCTTCCGGGTTTCCTGGACTGATTGTTCGACGCTCGCGAGGACGGCGCTCGAAGGTTCGTGTACCAGCCGCACCGTTACGCTGGTGCCGGGCTCAGAGACCTGGCAGTAACGCCACCGCTCTCCAGCCCCGAATCGTTCGTCGGGACCGGTCAGTGTCCCCTGACCGAACGGAACTCGGGTGCTCGTCGTCGGTGTCCTGACGACCATCTCCAACTCGTCGTTCGGAATCGCGGCGCCAGCGCGGTGATAGAACCTGACCTCGCCGTCGGTTGTCGTCGCATCGACGCTGACCCCTGGGGCCGGCTCGTTGAGTCCTTCGACGTACAGGAGCGAAAATATCGCCAGCGTTGCCCCGATGACGACGGCGACGCCGACGAGAAGAACGATACCGACCACCGAGGTTACGCTCCGGTGGTTTTCGACGAGTTCGCTCATCAGTTATCTCGAAGTTAGCCGCCCTGTGTATAAACAATGTGTCCCGCCGTTCTGCACCGAGCCCGGCTGTTCGAGGCGGCTGCTGACCGAGCGCCGTCGACTGCCCCAGTACGCTTAAGTGCCACCGCAAGCTCGGTGAAAGTATAATGACGGACGATTCTGACGAGGAGATGTTGTCCTGGGACGAGTCCGTCTTTCGCAACGAACACGTCTTCGAGATTGATTACGTCCCCGAGAGTTTCCTCCACCGCGAGAGCCAGATGGAGAGCCTGAAATACGCGCTCAAACCCGCCGTGCGCGGGTCGCGGCCGCTGAACGTGATGGCACAGGGGCCGCCCGGCACCGGCAAGACAACCTCCGTCCAGATCATCTTCGACGAACTGCGCGCCCAGACTGACGTGAAGGCCATTCAGGTCAACTGCCAGGTCAACTCGACGCGCTACGCCGTCTTTTCACAACTCTTCCAGGGCGTTTTCGAGTACGAACCGCCGTCGTCGGGCATCTCGTTCAAGAAGCTGTTCTCGCAGGTGACGGACAAACTCGTCGAGGACGACGAGGTGCTGGTCGTCGCGCTGGATGACGTGAACTATCTCTTCTACGAATCCGAAGCCTCGGACACGCTGTACTCGATGCTGCGCGCTCACGAGGAACAGGGCGGCGCGAAAATCGGCGTCATCCTCGTCTCCTCTGATCTGGACTTAGATATTCTCGAAGAACTCGACGGCCGCGTCCAGAGCGTCTTCCGCCCAGAGGACGTCTACTTCCCGAACTACGGCGAGAGCGAAATTGCCGAAATCCTCAGCGAGCGAGCGAATCGCGGCTTCCACGACGACGTGATTACGACGTCGGTGCTCGACCGGATTGCCGAACTGACTGCCGAACAGGGTGGTGACCTCCGGGTCGGTATCGACCTGCTTCGACGCGCCGGGCTGAAAGCCGAGATGCGCGCCAGTCGTCACGTCGAACTCCAGGATGTCGAGGAGGCCTACGAAACCTCGAAGTACGTCCACCTCTCGCGACGGCTGCAGGAACTCTCCGACTCAGAAACCGCGCTCGTCCGGGTGATTGCCAACCACGCCGGCAAACAGGCTGGCGAGATTTACGATATCTTCAACGACGAGACTGACCTCGGGTACACTCGCTACTCGGAGATCATCAACAAACTCGACCAGCTTGGGATTATCGACGCGAGCTACACCGACGTCGATGGCCGAGGCCGCTCTCGCGAACTGAACCTCAACTACGACGCCGAGGCCGTCACCGACCGCCTCTAACCCTCTAGCGGGCCGCCGAACAGCTGTATTGCGACTTCTTCCCCGAATAGCTCCTCCTTGTCTCTGTCTTGGACGCTGTACCCACGGGCCCGATAAAAGCGATTCCCAACCTCGTTGTCGGCGAATACTTCAATTTGGAGTTCGGTACAGTCCTGCTGGCGTGCCCAGCGCTCGAATCTGTCGAGCAGTGCTGTCCCGAAGCCCGACCCCCACCGCTCGGGCGCGACGTAGATTGCGCCCAGTCTCGCCGTTGACCCATCAGTGCTCCCGGAGCAGTAGCCCACGACTGACTCGTCCGCCTCGGCGACGAAGTAGCCAACTGCGCCGCTCTCGATTTGCTCCCGAAGTCCTGCCTCGTCGTACCACTCTGCCAGTGCGTTCTCGATGGTCTCCGTGTCGAGAATCTCGTCGTATGTTTCCCGCCAACCAGCGGCTGCAACTGATTGAATCTCGGCCACGTCTGTGACCTCGGCCTCGCGGACGTGCTCGCTATTCATGACTGATGCATCAGGCGCGAATCATATGTGTGCTATGACGGGTATACACGAGAATACGCCGTATACACGGCTGCCGAACTACCGAACTCAGATCCGCTCTGGAACTTTCTCGACGGTGACGTATTCTGTCTCGCCGTCACGGCTTTCGAGTTCGACTTCGCCACCCTCCCGGAATTCGTTGCCGACGATAATCTTGTACGGAATGCCCAGCAAGTCGCTCTCGGCGAAGCGTTCGCCGATAGACTGGTCGGGGTCGTCGAATAGAAGGGTTTGGTCGGGCCCGCAGTCCTCGTAGAGATAATCCGCGACTGCAGCGAGTTCGTCGTCGTACTGCAGTGGAATGATGGCAGCAGCGTACGGTGCGACGATTCCAGAACCATCGGCCGACCAGCGACAGCCATCGTCGTCGGCGTGTTGCTCGATTAGGGAGTACAGCAATCGGTCGACTCCGATACCGTAACTCGCCATCAACACGTCCTGTCGACTCCCGTCTGCCAGGTCGACAGTCAGCCCCATCGACTCGGAGTACCGCGTCCCGAGTTTGAAGATGTGGCCGATTTCGACGCCCTCGGTCGCGACGAGGCTTCCACCACACTCGGGGCACTCCGCGCCAGCCTCTAGGCCTGACTGTGGCGATTCGTCGGTTACACCGAACCGACAGCCGTCGGCCGAACAGCGACGGAGGTCCGCGCTGCCGGTGTCGGCGACGGCCAGGAACTCCTCCGAGGCTGACCCACCCATCAGGTTGTTCTCGGCGTCGGCGATGACAAACTCGATGTCTAGATCCTCGAAAATCCGGATGTACGCCTCGCGAACTCGCTCGTACTGCTCGTCGAGTGAATCTGCCGTTGCGTGGACGCTGTAGGCGTCTTTCATCGTAAATTCCTTCGTGCGCAGGAGGCCGCTTCGTGCGTGGTCGTCGCGGTGTTTGCGGCTGATCTGGTAGTAGAGGCCGGGCAAGTCCTCGTAGGAGCGGATTGTTCCAGTTAGCAAGTGCACGATACCTTCCTCGTGCGATGGAGCGAGACACATTCGCTTGCCGTCGCGGTTCTCGAAGGTGAACATCTCGCCGCCAAACTCGCCCCAGCGACCGCTCTCTTCCCACAGTCCGCTGTAGTTGAGCTGTGGGAGCGAGATTTCGCGAGCACCGATGGCACGCATTTCTCTGTCTACGTGGTCGATAATCCGCCCGCGGATGCGCTGGCCGGTCGGTGCAAAGCCGTAGAGGCCGCTGCCGAACTGTCGAATCAGCCCCGCCCGCTGGGCGAGTCTGACTGTCTCGTTGTCTTGGCTTCCCGGCTCTCTGCTCGTAAATAGTGTTAATTCACTTCGACGCATAGTGGTCTCGTTGTCGTGGGTCTCGCCGCACTGATTGTACTTCGAAGCTATCTATCGCCGAATAAATATCCGCGGTCTCGGCTCCGTTCAGATGGTCTCGGCAACGCGCTCGGCCCACTCGACGGCGTAGGCCGGGCCGTGGTCCAGATAGACTTCGGCGTTGAGCGCGTCGAACGGCGCTGGAATCTCGCCAGCGTGTTTGATACCGTTACAGGCCAACTCGGCGGCCTCCGGTACCGAGAGTTTGCCGCTCGCGATTGCGCTCGGCAGTTCTTCGAGGCGGCCAGCGAGTCGGTCACCCGCGTCAACCCACGCCTCGAACAGCGGGCCGTCCCACTCGGCGAAGACTGCTCGCGTTTGGAGGCCAAGATAGGCGTCGTAGCAGGCCACCGCCAACTGGTAGATGTCAACAGGTCCGAGTCTGTCATCTAGTGCTGCCGAAAATTCGATGTACTGTTCGCCAAAGAAGCCAAGCATCTGTTCTGGCACGTCAAGCCCAACCTCGACGAGTGCTTCGGCAATCAGGAAGTCGACGAAGGAGTCCGGGGAGCCGTCGAGCCGTGGCTTGTAGAACACGACTGGTGGCTCCGTCTGTCGCGTCCACGCGACGCCGCCGTCACCAGCCATTCCGATGGTCAACTCGGAACTCGCGTAGGTCTGGAGTACCTCCGGCGCGTCTGCCGGCAGCCACTCCGCGGGGTACGTTACCGGATCGAGGCTGTCGACAACCAGCCCGAGCTCTTCAGCCTGTTCGGGCGGGATGGTTTTGAAATCGGTCGCACAGTCGAGAACGAGCGCGTCGGGGGCGTGCGTCTCACGAACTGCTTCGACGGCGTCGCTTACCGTCTGGCTGGTGAACATTAGAGGCCAACGATGATGGTTGCGACAATTGCCACACCAATCACCAGCGAGACAGCGACTGTTCCGAGGACGATTTTCGTTGCGTTGCTCATACATCTCGATTTCTGGAGCATGGATAAAAAGGCACAGATTTCTCGCGGAGACCGGGCCATTCAAGCGACTCCCAGCCAAACTGACCCGATATGTCAGCCTCGGAACTGGCCGCGGCAGTCCGGGAGGCTCTCGCCGTCGACGCCAACGAGTTTCGCTCCCGGGCGAGGACGGAGGCCGAACAGCTCAAATCGGAGGTCAAGGAGGGCACCTTCGACAACACGCAGGCACTGGTCGGGTTGGAACTGGAACTGTACGCTGTCGACGCCCGCACAGACGCACTCCGACGGATGCCCCGCGGGCTGCTCGGTCTCATCGGCTTCGAGAAGGAACTCGGACTGCACAACGCCGAGATGCAGACGACGCCACTGCCGCTGACGACCTACGGACTGGACGCACAGGAAAAAGAAATTCAGGCCCACATTGCGCCCGCAATCGAGAAGACCGCCGCCGAGGATATCCAACTCGTTTCTGACGGGATGTGGACGGTTCCGCCGACCGGTGAGACGGCGACTGAGTATCTCACCGACGCCATCGAACACGACGGCGTGCGGATTGCGACGAACATGAGCGACGCTGTCCGGTATCACGCGATGGCGAACTCCGGCTACCCAGCGGGCTGTCAGCTTGAGGCCCCGCACGTCTCACTCGACGCTGAGACGGTGATGCCCGAGAGCCTCATCACCTCGATTCAGCCACACTATCAGGTCTCACACGCCCCGGACATCGCGGAGTACTTCAGCTACGCACTCCGAGTTGCTGCGCCGCTACTGGCTGTTGGCGTCAACTCGCCGTTTTTCCCGCCGGACCTGTACGACGACGCCCCGGACGACGAGATTGTCTCCGACGCCCACATGGAGAACCGCGTCCACGTCTTCGAGTCTGTGCTCAATCCGCCGAGCGAGGCCGAACAAGCGCCGAAAGTCTGCTTCCCGCCAGAGTTCGAGACTGTCGACGAGGCAATCGACGACATCGCCGACGACAACTGCATCGTCCCGGTCGACGTGCCGGAACTGGACCGCTTCGACGACTCGTTCCGGCATTTCCGACACAAACACGGGAGCTACTGGCGGTGGGTCCGCCCAGTCTTCGACGCTCGCTCCCGTTCCTCTGCGAACGCCCGCATCGAGTTCCGCCCCTTGCCAGCACAGCCGACTGTCCGGGACTGTATCGCCTTCGAGGCGGTCTTCGCGGGCCTGATGGAGAGTCTCCCGCGCCGCGAGCACCCAATCGCACAGCTCTCGTGGGAAGACGCCGAGCGGAACTTCTACGCCGCTGTCGAGGACGGACTGCAGGCTGACCTCAGCTGGATCACTGTCGACGGCGAGGAGACGACTGCAATCGACGAAATCTGTGGCGAGTGTTTCGAGTTCGCACGCGACGGCCTCGAACTGCGGGGGCTGTCGACCGACGAGGCACGCCGGTACATCCGCCCGCTCCGGGAGCGACTGGACCGCCGGATGACGCCCGCACGCTGGAAACACGACCACGCTCGCGGCAGTGTCGAGGCCGGTGTGCCACTGCCGGAAGCAATCTGGGGGATGCAGGCTGAATACATCGACAGACAGGCGGAGACGCTGGTCGAGGGCTGCTTTACTGATTGGCTATAGCCCACCACCTTTTCCCGTTCGAGTGCGCGTAGTGCACCGATCGCGAGGCGGCTTCGCCGCCACGAAATGAGGTTGCGGGCATTGCCCGCAACCCTCACGGCAAAAACGTGGTCCTGTTGAGCGAAGCGAAACAGGGCTCGAAAGGCGAGCGTAGCGAGTCTTTCGGTGGTGAAAAACTCCTC
>JAQCNR010000477.1 GCA_028274925.1 Halovenus sp. | reverse complement strand
GGGAGGTAGTCAACCAGCAACGGCGACGGGTCGGGGTCAGTCGGGTAGGCACCGCTCTCGAATCGTTCGTCCCACGTGGTCATACTCGACGTAGGAGTCGGCCGGTCAAAAACACTCCCGCGTCAGGATGGCTTGGCCGAGACTTTCGTGCCGGTCTCGAACTCCCCGAGCAGTGAGCGAAGTGAGTTCGCACGCTCCGAGAGGTTACCGACATTGTGACTGATTTCGGAGACAGACGCGGTTTGTTCTTCGGCAGCAGCGGAGACAGTTTTAGCCTCTTCGGCGGTCGATTTGCTCAACGCTGCCACCCGGTCGAGCATCGAGACGACCTGTTCGGCGCTGGTGGCCTGTTCGTCGGCGGCACTGCTGATTTCTTTGACGCCGTCATTAGTTGCTTCGACCTGTTTCTCGACAGCCTCGAAGGCGTCGACGGCCGCCTCGACAGACTCGCTGGCCTCGCCGATTCGGTCGTCAGCAGTGCGAATCTGTTCGACGGTGTCGTTGGTCGTCGTCTGGACATCGGCAATCAGCGTCGCAACTTCGTCGGCAGACTGGCGTGTTTCCTCGGCGAGTTGTTTGACCTCGTCGGCCACGACTGCGAAGCCATCACCTGCGTCGCCACCACCACTGCCTGCACGTGCGGCTTCGATGTTCGCATTGAGTGCGAGCATATTCGTTTGCTCGGCGATTTCACCGATGAGTTCGACGATATCGTCGATTTCGTCCATCAGCGTTTCGAGTGTGCCGACGTTGTCGAGTGCTTCGGTAACCGTCTCTTCGGCCGTCTCGATCTGGGCGATTGCGGTTTGAGCGGTCTCTGCACCCTCAGAAGTGACCGTGGCAGTCTGGTCTGCCGTCTCGGCAACGGTGTCTGCGGAGGCGGCAGCCTCCTCGATTGTCGCCGAGAGGTCGGTCATTTCGCCCGAGACAGTATCGAGTTCGTCCTGTTGTTCGGTGGCGTCGGCTGCAATCTGCTGGACTGAGTCACTGACTTCTGAACTCGCTCGTTCGACCTCACCCGCGCTCGTGGCTGCCTGGTCGCTCGCGTCACCGACCTCGTCGGCGAACGATTGGAGATTCTGAATCGTCTCCTCGAACTCCGCGAGCATCGTGTTGAACGAGCGGGCGATTTCTGCCATCGCCTCGTTCTCGCTGTCAGGGTCCATCCGCTGGGTGAGGTCGCCCGCCGCCGCTCGTTCGATTGTCTCACTGAACGACGCCGCCTTCTGTTCGAGATGCTGGCTCAACTGTTCGGCCTGCTCGCGCTGGGCCTGAGCGCTTTGCTCTGCGGCCTCGGCCCCTTCTTTTGCCTCCTCGGCGGCAACACGTTTCTGTTCAGCCCGCTCGATGGTCTCGCCCAGTGAGCGAGCGGTGTCTTCCAGCCCAGTGTATATCTCGCCGATTTCGTCGTGGCGCTCGACACCAAACGAGATGTTGTACTCCCCGTCGTCGACCTCCTGAATCTTCGTGTTGATATCCCGCAGTGCGCGGTACATCTCACAGTAACCCAGAAACCCACTGATTGCGATGAGGGCCGAGATGTACACTGCAGCGACGAGGACGCTGTCGAACAACAACACGGCCGTCCCGGGCGCGATGCCGATGGAGACGAGCGCGAGGAGGAAAATCCGCGCGCCGAAGTTCGCCCGCAGCCATTCGGGAAGTCGCGGTTCGAGTGCCATCGGCACCGCGCCGACGCTGTACAGAATCAACTCGAAGACGCCTCGTTCGCTCGTGTCAGTGTTCGTCGTCATTGTGAATCACAGCCGTTGTCATCGGTGGAACAACTGGAGGCTTGGCCGGGTCGTTGAATAAATCTGGCCACGGATTATCAGAATTGGAAGCCGGGTGGGAACCGCCGGGCGGGGGTACGAAAGCTTTTAGACTGTCTCCCACCCTACAACTCTCTACTAATTCGGTGATTTTGGGAGTGAAGCTGATTATTACTGAGAAAGACAACGCGGCCCGGCGAATTGCGGAGATACTGAGCGATGGGTCTGCGGAGGTGGAGCGACACAACGGCGTCAACGTCTATCGGTGGGGCGACAAGCGCGTCGTTGGCCTCTCTGGACACGTCGTCGGACTGGATTTCCCCGAGGAATACGCCAACTGGCGGGATGTCCAGCCAGCGGAGCTAATCGACGCAGAGATTGTCACCGAACCGACCCAGGAGAACATCGTCACGACGCTCGAAGCGCTCGCGAGACAGGCCGACGAAGCAGTCATTGCCACTGACTACGACCGCGAAGGCGAGTTGATTGGGAAGGAAGCGTACGAACTCGTCGACGAGCATATCGACGGCCCGATTCAGCGCGTCCGGTTCTCCTCGATTACTGACGGCGAGGTGACCAAGGCCTTTGCAGACCCCGACGACCTCGACTTTGATCTGGCGGCCGCGGGCGAAGCCAGACAGATTATCGACCTCATCTGGGGCGCAGCGCTGACACGGTTTCTCTCGCTGTCGGCGCGACAACTCGGCGACGATTTCATCTCTGTTGGGCGGGTGCAGTCGCCAACCCTGAAGCTGATCGTCGACCGCGAACGAGAGATTCAGGCCTTCGACCCCGAAACCTACTGGGAACTGTTCGCCCACCTCGCAAAGAACGGCGACAGCTTCGAGGCGCAGTATTTCTACGAGGACGACGACGGGACCGAGGCCGAGCGCGTCTGGTCGGAATCGGCAGCCAAAGCAGTTGACGAGGAACTTCGGAGCGCCGACAGCGCCGTCGTCGACTCGGTGAGCCGACGGACACGAACAGACAACCCGCCGGAACCGTTCAATACGACAGCGTTCATCGGCGCTGCTGGCTCGCTCGGCTACTCTGCACAGCGAGCGATGTCCCTCGCTGAGGAACTGTACACCGACGGCTCCACCACCTACCCGCGCACGGACAACACCGTCTATCCAGAGGACTTGGAGCCAGACGAACTGCTGGACGAGTTCACTGGAAGTACGCAGTTTGGCGACGACGCCGAGGCCCTGCTCGCGGCCGAGGAAATCGAGCCGACCCGCGGCGACGAGGAAACGACCGACCACCCGCCGATTCATCCGACCGGCGAACTCCCCGCCCGAAGCGACCTCAGCGACGACGAATGGGAGATTTACGAGTTGATCGTCCGGCGATTCTTCGCCACAGTCGCCGAATCTGCCACCTGGGAACACCTGCGGGTCGTTGCCGGCGTTGGCGACAGCCGACTGAAGGCCAACGGCAAGCGACTGGTCGAGGAAGGATATCACGCGGTCTATCCCTACAGCAGCACCAGCGAGAACCACGTTCCCGACGTCGAAGAGGGCGAAGAGCTAGCGATTACTGAGGTTCGGCTTGACGAGAAGGAGACACAGCCACCGCGACGGTACGGCCAGTCTCGGCTCATCCAGAAGATGGAGGATATGGGTATTGGGACGAAGTGTCTGACAGCAGACACGCGGATATTGCATCGAGACGAGGACGGCGATATGGTTCGAAGTCAGGTTGCGGAACTCTTCGAGAATAAAAACTGCGTGGTAGCGGATGGATCGGCAGACATTGCCGTTGTTGATACGGACATGTCGACAATTTCGTTCGACGAATCGAACCAACGGGTGGTTGAACGCGAACAGACGCTGATAAGTAAGCGAGAATTAGAACAGGACGAATGTGTCGTGGAAATCACGACACAAAACGGGCCGCTTTCCGTGACGGCTGACCACCCCCTGTACGTACACTCTGAAGATGGGATTATACTGCGACCAGCGAGAGATGTTTCCGTCGGCGACGAGCTTCTCACCACTCGCCGAACTGTCGCTCGCGACGAAAGCGATGAAACAGTACTGTCTTGGGCGGAGTTTGCGAACAGTTGTAATAAGTCTTCGAAGTTGTACGGCGCGGATTGTACTGAAAAACTTGTGCGACACCGGAGAGAGTTGGGCGCGACACAGAGTGCGCTCGCGGAACGGCTCGGAACCGACAGATCTGCGATTAGCGATTACGAAAACGGAAGGCGAGACATACCAGTCTGGATACTCGGAGAACTCGGAATTCGTCCGAAAAAGCTGCACGGTCTGAACCACGGAACGCTCATAGACAACCCGTTCCCATTGCAGTGGTGTCCCGAGCTAGCACGAGTGGTCGGGAACTTGCGCGGCGATGGCTCGGTCCACTGTAATAAGGACGAGAACACGGTTGACGTAAGATATCATAACACCGACCCGCGGCTCATTGACCGCTTTGTTTCGGATATCAAGACGCTGTTCGGAACGACGCCAACTGTCAGTAAGCGTCCCGGCCGGGAAGCACACCACAAATCGAGGTATCAGGTCAATCTCTCCGCCGCTGTCGGCCGAATCCTTCGGCGAGTTCTCGAAGAGGTCACGGAGTCCGGCTGTCCGGAGATACCTGACGTCCTGGAGCCAGCCTTTGTCGGAGCGTTGTTCGACGACGAAGGGCACGTCTCACGCGAGCCGAAGGCGTTCATATCGAATACGGATCACGAGTTACTCGCTGGCGTTGCAGAAATTCTTGCCCACCGGGGAATAGAGACGAAGTTGGCTCCCGAACAGCACAAACTACACCTACGGGGCCGAGCGAATCTGGAACGATTCTTCGATATTATTCCGGTTGCGAAAGACGAGAAGTTTTACCGCGCACTTGACGGCTTACGGGAGTACGACGTGACCGGTCGAAAGGCACGACTGCTGGAACTTGCGGCCGAGCAGCCACAGACGTCCGACGCGCTGGCTGCAGAAATTGGACTGTCGCGGGGACGGACAAATGCGCTCATCCGCGAACTCAAAGAGCAAGGACATATCGAGAAACAAGTCGAGGGTAGCAACCGGAGCACGGACGGTACGCGAATAATCCGGTACACTGCCACAAATTTCCGAGACTCGATCTATGCGACCTTACGTGGGTATCCACACTTGACGAGGGTGACCGACATCTGCGATCGGGATTACACTGGCGAGGTCTATGATCTCACGATTGACGAAACAGCACCGAATTTCGCGGTTGAGGGTGGGACCGTTGTCCACAACTCGACACGCCACCACACCGTCGAGAAACTCTACGACCGTGGCTATCTCGAAGACGACCCGCCACGACCTACAGCACTGGCGGAGGCAGTCGTCAACGCGGCCGAGGAGTTCGCAGAGATGGTCGTCAGCGAGGAGATGACCGCCGAACTCGAAGCCGATATGACTGCCATCGCCAGCGGCGAGGCAACCCTCGAAGACGTGACTGACTCCTCCCGAGAGATGCTGGAGCGAGTGTTCGAGGAACTCCACGAGTCCCGGGAAGCGGTCGGCGACCATCTCCAAGAATCGCTGAAGGCTGACAGGCGACTCGGTCCATGTCCAGAGTGTGGCAGCGACCTGCTCGTTCGCCAGAGCCGACAGGGCTCGTACTTCGTCGGCTGTGATGGCTTTCCGGAGTGTCGGTTCACCCTGCCGCTGCCGTCGACCGGCGAGCCACTCGTCCTCGAAGACACCTGCGACGACCACCAGATGCACCACGTGAAGATGCTCGCTGGCCGGGATACGTTCGTCCACGGCTGTCCGCGCTGTGCCGCCGCCGAGGCCGAGGAAAGCGAGGACCGCATTATTGGTGCTTGCCCCGATTGTGGAGGGGAGCACGAGGGAGAGTTGGCCATCAAACAACTGCGCTCCGGGTCACGGCTGGTCGGTTGTACCCGCTACCCCGACTGTGAATACTCACTGCCGCTGCCCCGCCGTGGGGATATCGAAGTCACCGAGGAGTACTGCGAGGAGCACGACTTGCCGGAACTGACCGTTCACGACGGCGACGACCCGTGGGAATTGGGCTGTCCGGTCTGTAACTATCAGGAGTATCAGGCTGAGCAGGCAATCGACAGTCTCGAAGATATCAGCGGTATCGGCGAGAAGACTGCGGAAAAACTGGCGGAAATCGGCGTCGAGAGTCCGGACGACCTCGGCACTGCCGACCCCGACGAAATCGCCAATCAGGTGCAGGGCGTGACGGTCGACCAACTCGAAGACTGGCGCCAGCAGATTGCGGGCTGACGCCGGAACAAAGAGACCGACTTAAGTTACGCGACCAGAATATACAGGTATGGAATCACGTACGCGAACAGCAGACGCGACACCGGGCGAGACGGTCACCGTCGCCGGGTGGGTACACGAGATCAGAGACCTTGGCGGTATTGCCTTCGTCATCGTCCGGGATAACTCCGGCAAGATTCAGGTCAAATTCGAGAAAGACGAGATGGACGAGGACCTCGTCGAGACGGGACTGAACGTTCAACGGGAGAGCGTCGTCACGGTCACTGGCGCTGTCGAAGAGGAAGAGCGCGCCCCGACCGGCGTCGAAATCGTCCCCGAGGAGATGGAGGTGCTCTCTGCGGCCGACCCCGAACTCCCACTGGACCCCTCCGGAAAGGTCGACGCCGAACTGCCGACCCGCCTCGACAACCGGACGCTCGACCTTCGCAAAGACGAGGTCAAAGCAATCTTCGAGATTCGCGCGGAGATGCTGCGCTCGGTCCGTGAGGCCTTCCGCAACCTCGACTGTACAGAGATCAACACACCGAAAATTGTCGCCACCGGGACTGAGGGCGGAACAGAGCTGTTCCCAATCACGTACTTCGGCGAAGAGGCGTTCATGAACCAGAGCCCACAGCTATTCAAACAGTTGATGGTCGGCTCTGGCCTCGAACGTGTCTTCGAGATTGGTCCGATCTTCCGCGCCGAGGAGCACAACACACCACGGCACCTCAACGAAGCGACCTCCATCGACTTCGAATCTGCCTTCATCGACGAGTCCGGCGCGATGGACGCCTGCGAGGAAATCGTTGTTTCTGCCTACGAAGGCGTCGCCGAGAACGCACAGGACGCGCTCGAAGCGCTCGGCATGGAAGACGAGTTCACCGTTCCCGAGCGAGACTTCCCACGACTCACCTATCAGGAAGCAATCGAGCGAATTAATGCAACGGGCGAACTCGACGAGCAGTTGGTCTGGGGCGACGACTTGCCGACCGAGGGCGAGCGCGCGCTCGGTGACGATGTTGGCCAACACTACTTCATCACCGAGTGGCCGAGCGAAATCAAGCCGTTCTACATCAAGGACAACGACGACGACGAGGAACTGTCGACCGGCTTCGACCTGATGCACCCGCGGCTGGAACTGGTCTCTGGCGGCCAGCGTGAGCACCGCCACGACCACCTCATCGAAGGGTTCGAGCAGCAGGGCCTCGACCCAGAAGCGTTCGAGTACTACACGAAGATGTTCCGGTACGGCATGCCGCCACACGCTGGCTGGGGCCTCGGTGGTGAACGACTCGTGATGACGATGCTCGGACTGGACAACATTCGGGAGGCCGTTCTCTTCCCGCGAGACCGGCAACGGCTGTCGCCGTAGGCGACACGTCCCTGTCGAGTGGGAGCTTGTCAGAGCTTGCTCTGACAGTGCTCCCGCGGGATCGCCAGCGATTGTCGCCATAGGCGAGAATTCTGGGAGCCAGTCTGATGAGCGAGTCTCCGAGCGAATCAGACGGGATCGTCAGCGTCTGAGCCCGTAGCGAGGGGCGCAAACGGAGTGAGCGGCCCTCGACAGGCGAGCGGGAACGAAGTGACACGCGAGCAGCGAAGACCTGAGAGCCAGCGAGACGAGCCTGCGAGTCTCGCCAGACCGGCAGCGTCTGAGTCCGTAGGACGAGCAGGCAACAGAATGGCTCTGACCGCTACGTTGTGCCAACACCGAGATAGAGTTCAACCGCGCGACCAGCGGCGAGACGGGTGCGCGCAGACAGGACCATCAGTAGTGCCGTAAAGCCTGTGAGACAGACGGCAGCGGCCAGTCCTGCGACGCCGACCGGCGGTAGTCCGAGACGGTTCAGGAGCGCGACAGCGCCGGCCGTCACCACGAACGAGAGTATCAGACTCGCCGTCAGTTTTGCTGCGAGGTTCGTATCGAGTGGGACGGTGCCGAGGACATCAGTCGCGTAGTAAACCACGTACGCGAAGATTGCGACGTTCATGAGCCCGTACCCGATGCCACCGGCGACGGCGCCGAACTCACGACCCAACAGAACTGTCACTGGGACGCTGAGCAGAAGGCCGTACAGCTTCGTTCGAGCGCTGACACTCGGTTTACCTAGGCCTTCCATCGCGTGAGAGGCGAGCGTCCAGAAGCCACGCAAGATGTTCACGCCGCCGACGAGCAGGACAGTCACCGAGAACAGTTGTTGAGTGGCAGGGAAGGCAATCGCCGCGACAACATCGTGGGCTGCCAGCAGATACGCGAGGACGACGAAGGTGACGCCGGTGCCGGCGGTAACCGCCGCCGAGAGATACGTCAGTTCGGTCTCGCCGACCGCCGAATCCCCGCTCACTTTCGTCAACAACGGAGTCGATAGCCGCCAAGAGATTGTCGCGCCGAAGTCCGCAAACCGGTCGGCTGCCTCGTAGATGCCGACGGCTGTCGGTGTTGCGACCACCCCCAGGACGTAAACTGGCATGTTGTACGAGAACCGGTCGAGAATCTGGTCGGGGACGCTCCACCGGGCGAACTCCCAGACGCGGCCGATAGCGCGACGGTCTGGCATCGCCGGCACAACCCCCAGATAGAACAGGACTGGCACGAACAGCACGAACCGAACGCCCGCGACAACGAGCATGAGGTCGCCCGCAGTCGAGATTGCAGCGTCGAGCCCTAATATCAGCCCCAGGTGGACGGCGCTTTGGGTGCCAGTGAGCCACGTTTCGGCGCTCGGATAGCCAATCGCACTGGTCAGTGCCGTGACGACGGTCATCAACACGGCCGACAGTGCGTACACTCCCGTGGGACCGAGCGTGGCCTGTTCAAAAGCTGTCACCGTCGCGAGGCTGTCAGAGAGCACGAACGCGACCAGTCCGATGGCAGGGACGAAGACGGCAGCAAACAGCAGCGTAATCGAAAGATAGACGCCAACGTTCTCACCGCGTTCGGTGCCAATCTTCCGGAGCGCCTGCGTGACACCTCGAATCGGCCGGAGAAACAGTGCCACCGAGATGGTGACGAAAAAATACGTCCCGGTAGCACTCGGCGAGGTGACGGCGGCGTAGACGATACCGCTGACGACGTACAGCGCTGTCGAAAACAGCGCTCCGCCGGTGGTGCGAATCGAGGAGTCGAGCAGGTTGAGTTCGTCACCATCGCGCTGTCGAACCATCTGCACAAACGCAAGGGCCGACGCCGAAAGATAATATCGGTCTTGGCCGCGGCCTGCGGTGGGTACGTCACCCGAAGGGCTTTAACGGACCAATCGACTAATTATCATTATATTATGCAGCATGTGAAGGTTCCCGACGACCGGATCGGCGTGTTGATCGGTCGCGGTGGCGAGACGATGCGAGAGATCGAAGCGCAGGCAGAGGTGCGGCTGGATATCGACTCTGAATCGGGCAACGTCAGCATCGAGAAGGTGGGCGACCCGGTGCTGGGGCTGAAAGGACCAGATATCGTGAAGGCAATCGGTCGCGGGTTCTCGCCAGAGGACGCGCTAGCGCTGCTCGACGACGACATGATGATGTTCGAGTTGATCGACATCGAGGCCGCCTCGCGGAACAAAAACGACCTGCGCCGCCAGAAGGGGCGGCTGATCGGCGAGGGCGGCCGGACGCGCGAACTCATGGAAGAACTCACAGGCACGTCAGTCGCGATTTACGGCTCCACACTCGGCGTCATCGGCGGCCCACAGCAGGTCGAAGCCGTCCGAGAGGCCGCGGAGATGCTGCTCGAAGGCGCACCCCACGGCACGGTCTACTCCTTCCTCGAGGACAAGCGCAACGAACTCAAACACAAGGGGATGGAGTACCACCCCTATCAGGGATAAGACGGCAGAGAAATCACGTACGCTTATACTGTACGGCGGTCTATCTCGCGGTATGACAGATCAGACAGACCCGTTTGCGGAGATTGAGGACCTCGTAGAACAGTTTACACAGCTTGGTGACCAGCTTGGGGAGTCACTCGGTGGCGAACTGCCGGTGGATGTCATCGACGCCGACGACGCCATTCTCGTCAAAACTGACCTCCCCGGTCGAGACCCATCGAGTATCGATGTCCAGCTCGACGACAGCCGAACACTCCGAATCGAGACAGAAGCCGTCGATACCACCGGCGACGGTAGGTTCATCATGCGAGAGCGAACGAAGCAGGCAGCCAGTCGCTCGGTGACACTCCCGGCTGCCGTCGAAGATTCGGCCACCGAGGCGAGTTACGACCGGGGCGTCCTGACTGTCCGACTCCCCAAACTGGACGGTGACGGTGAGGGCACCGATATTCCAGTAAACTAACCGGTCAAACCACCGGACAGAACTCAGATACAGAAAAAGGTTCAAGTTCGGCCACCCGGTGTATCTATGTAGACCAACGTGACCAGCCACCTCTTTCTACAGGTGAATCCGGCAGCCGTCGGGTACACCGGAGCCTTTGCACTCACCGGCCTCACATGTCTGCTCGCAGTCGCTCGAGCACGGGAGGTAGAGGCTGACGCGGTCCGCCGTGGACTGGTCGGCTTGCTTGGAACGACCAGCGTCTGGGCGTTCATGAAAGTCGTCTATTTCACTGTCCCCGACCCCTTTCGACGACCGGCCTACACCATCGGACTCGTGTTTGGCTTCGCAACGGTCTGGGCGTGGCTGTACTTCTGCTCGGCGTACACCGGTCGAAACTACCACGAGGACCCGACATTTCGGACCCTCGGAGCCAGTATCTTTGCAGGAGTCGTTGCGGTCAAACTGACGAACCCGATTCACGGGCTCTACTTCACGACAGCAGTCCAGACGGCGCCGTTCGACTATCTGGCAATCGAGCACGGCGTCTTTCACTGGACTGTCACCGGGTTATCCTACGTACTGGCCGGAATAGGGATGTTCATGCTGTTCGAGTTGTACCACAACTCGGGCTACGACACGCGACCGCTGGGTGTGTTGACCGGGTTGCTCGCGCTGCCAGTGATTCTCGATGTCGTCGCCTTCCTCACCGAGTCGCTGATCAAGGTGATTTACGCGCCGCTGGGGGTTGCGCTGTTCGTGCTGGGCGCACTGTTCGTCTACGAGCGGCGCTTTCTCGCGGTCCAATCGACCGGCGACGACGACAGCGCCGTGATATTTCTCGACGAGCGCGACCGAATCAGGGATAGGACCCCGGCAGCAGTGGAGTTTTTCCCCGACCTGACCGACGCTCTCGGGCAGCCACTCGACAGAGTGTTACCCCAGGTCGCAGCGATAAGTGACCAGGAGACCGAGACGATGGAGTACGATGTCGACGGCGAGAGCCGGTACCTGTTGGTCTCGGCGAGTTCGGTTAGAGTCGGCGACTCGCAGGGCCAGGTTATCGTATTCTCGGATGTCACGACGGCAGAGCAGCGTCGTCGAGAACTCAAACGGCACAACGAGCAACTCGAAGGGTTCGCAAGCGCGCTGGCGCACGAACTCAGGAACATGCTCCAGATCATCGAGTGGCGACTTGGCATCGCCAAGGACCGGACAGAACAGGGAACCGTCGAGAACGAGTCTGTCGATAAGGCCATCGGCGCAAACAAGCGGCTGGCTGCACGGGTTGATGACTTCACGACGCTCGCGAAATACGGCCAGACGGTCGAGCGACTCGAGACAGTCGACCTCAAGATAGCCGTCGACGACGCGTGGTTCAACGCAGAGACTGGCAAGATGGACCTC
>JAQCNR010000475.1 GCA_028274925.1 Halovenus sp. | reverse complement strand
TTGCCAGCCTGGTCGACGATGTCTTCCGGCGCGGCGAAATAGCCAAGCCGCCAGCCTGTCATCGCGTAGGCCTTGGAGAAGCCGTTGAGCGTCAGCGTCCGGTCGTCCATCCCGTCGAGTGCGCCCAGACTCGTCTGCTCGACACCGTCGTAGGTGATTTCGTCGTAGATTTCGTCAGAAACCACGAGGAAGTCGTGTTCGACAGCCAGGTCACGAACACCTTCGAGGGCAGCGTCCGAGTATACCGCCCCGTGGGGGTTGCCCGGTGAGTTGACGACGAGTATATCGGTGTCCTCGGAGACTGTCTCGGCGAGTTCGTCCAGTGCGGGTTCGAGTTGGAAATCGTGCGCGGCGGTATCGACGCGTTTCAGGTCTGCGCCGGCGATTTTCGCCATCGCTTCGTAGGACACCCACGCTGGGTCGAGCAGGACGACTTCGTCGCCCTCCTGCGTGAGTGTCTGGAACAACTCGAACAGCGCCTGCTTCCCGCCGGGCGTGACCATGATATTCTCTGGGCCGTACTGGTCGAGGCCATCGTCGTGGAGTTTCTCGGCGATTGCCTCGCGGAGTTCGGGGACGCCCTGTGAGTTGGTGTAACCCGTTTTGCCAGCGTCGAGGGCTTCCTTTGCGGCGTCTTTGACGTTCTCTGGCGTGTCGAAGTCTGGTTCGCCGACACTCAGGTCGACGACATCGACGCCCCCGGCTTCGAGTTCGGCGGCTTTGTTGCTGATAGCGAGCGTAGCGCTCGGCGATACACGTTCGACGCGGTCGGTGAAGTCGTACTCAGTCATTGTCAAGTTCAGACGCAAGCTCGATTGCACTCTCGACGGTCGTTGCGCCGTAATCGATACGGGCAACGGCCTCGTCCTGGCTCATCCCCGGGCCGGTGATGCCAAATGCAACTGGGGTATCGCGGTCGAGACTGACGTCGGTCAGTCCCTGGGCGGCGGCGTCGGCGATGACCTGGTCGTGGTCCGTGTCGCCGGTGATAATCGCTCCAATCACCGCGACGGCGTCGATATCGTCACGACGCGCCAACCGGTCCGCCGCGAGCGGCGTGTCGTACGACCCCGGCACCTCGTGGGTCTCGACAATCTCTGCGCCGTGGTCGGCCGCGGCCTCGCGGGCCCGGTCGGCCATCTCCCGCGTGACCGGCCGCTCTTTGTTGAACTGCGCGACTACCAGCCCGAGGCGTACCATGGTTCACACGCCGGCGTGTGTCCTAAAAGAACTACCGTTTCGCTCTCTTTGCGGGGTTGTGTTTGGTTGAGTGAATCTGGGTTTGAGGAACCAGAAAGCCCCCACTCGCTTGACCGTCCGGGGCCTGCTCACGGCGGCGACGCCGCCGTTCGCAGTGTTCGAGGGACCTCCGGTCCCTCGCTACTCGCTGTCGTTCGAGAGAGCTCCGCTCTCTCGTGATGACGAAAGACGGCAGTGCCGTCTTTCGAACCACGCTCCAGTAGGTGCTTGCGTCGCCCGGGACGGACCAAGCGAGTGGCCCCTTTCAGTCCCACCCACGGTGGCCTGTGCCACGAGCCACAGGGTGGGACTGAAATGGGCCGCCTGTTCGAGGAAGGCGGGCGACGTAAGCACGCGACTGAAAGGAGCGCGCGCAACGAGCCCCCCGACTCGAACAGGCGGGGGCTTTCTGGTTGTTTGCAAACAAAACAGACCCAAATCCTGCTAACTCAAACACTCAGAACACAGCTTGCTCGCGGTCCAGCCAACTCACGATAACCACGTGTGGCAGCGTCAACACGGCGATGAGCACGAGATACAGCGCCACCAGTCCCGACAGCTCGCCGGGGGCGCGCGGCACGACCAGATACAGCAGTCCGAGCAGTGCGAGCGCGCCGGCAGTCATCGGTGCGGCGTCGAGCGCGAACCGACCGGCCACGGTCGGAATCTCTCCGCGGTCGACTGCCGCCGCAGACTCGTCGTGGACCAGCACCGTCCTGACGATGTGTCGCAACGAGTGCCAGAAACAGAAGTAGACGCCGACGGCGAGAATCGGCGGGACGACGACGAAGAAGGCTGTCAGGCCCACAACTTCGCCAGCGTCGACGCGCCACGCTCTCTGGTCCTCGGC
>JAQCNR010000471.1 GCA_028274925.1 Halovenus sp. | reverse complement strand
ATGCCTGCGTGTTGCACGTCTTCGACCCATTCGCGAACGCAGGTCTCGTGGTCTGCTGCGGCGTGCCAGCCGGGGGCACAGGAGCCGTAAACATGCTCCTCGTCAGGAGCTGCGGGGCCAAGCCGATGGGCGTCTTGGAGGAGGGCTTGTGTCTGTCCCATCGTGCTAATACCAGCGCTCGAAACACTTGAGTTTGCGTGTCGGGTTCTCAGGCCTGAGAACCGATGCTGGTGGATTTCCGTCGAATTGAGTAAACGATGGAAAACTACTCCCCCGCGAAGATGGGAAACTGTTACCTATCTGGCCCGTGACTGTGACAAGCGTATGAGTGACGAATCGGTTCTACTCGACATCGACGACGGCATCGCAACCATCACGCTCAACGAACCAGACCGGCGCAACGCCCTCTCCCAGACTATCGAGTCGGGGATGCTCGACGCGCTGGACGACATCGACGACAGCGACGCAAGTGTGGTCGTTATCGAGGGCAGCGGTGGCTCGTTCTCTGCGGGGGGCGACATCGACCGGATGCTCGAAGGCCTCACAGGGGATATTCCACTCGACGAGCGCGCGAAAGAACTCGAAGATGGAACGCCGGAAACGCTGACCCGAATCTACAACTACCACCTGCCGACCATCGCCAAAATCGACGGACCGGCCGTCGGTGCAGGTGCCAACCTCGCTATTGCCTGTGACATTCAGGTTGCCAGCCCCGAGGCCAGTTTCGGCTTCGTCTTCCGACAGGTCGGCCTGAGCGTCGACGCCGGCACGTCCTTCCTGCTGCCGCGACTCGTGGGCTCGAACGTCGCGAAAGAACTCGTATTCACCGGCGACATCTTCGGTGCCGACCGCGCCAAGGAAATTGGACTTGTGAACCACGTCTACGACGACGAGTTCGACGAGCAGGTCCACGAACTCGCCACGAAAATCGCCTCCGGACCAGACGTGGCCTTCCGACACACCAAACGCCTGCTCAACGAAGGCTTCGAGAAGTCCATCGAACAGGCGATGACCGACGAAGCCGTCGCGCAGGGAATTGTCTTCCAGACTGACGACCACCACGAAGGCGTCGAAGCCTTCATGGAGGGTCGTGACCCCGACTTCCAGGGCGAATAACTAGTCGAGCCGGAGTTCCGGCTTCGACTGCAACGAGCGCTCGACCGGACTGTATTCGAGTCGCTCGCCACGTTCAGCGAACAGCGACAGCGCCCCGAGTTCACAGCGTAGTTGGACGCTCTCCCCGACTGACGGCGGCGAGTCGGTCTGTTCGATATCGACTTCTTCGCCGCCCTCCAGCGCGACGGACACCTCGTACCGGCGGCCGCGGTCGGTGACTGACGTGACTGTCCCAGCGAGCGCGATTTCCCTCTCTGTCGCCGGGCCGACGCTGAGGTCACGAGGGCGCATGTGTGCAATCGCTTCTTCTGGTGTGGTGCCCAACTGGTCAGTCTGTACTCTGAGGAGTTGGCCGCCGAGTTCGACCGCTGGCGTGTGCCGACCGCTCACCCGCAGCGAAAGTGTGTTCGACCGGCCGAGAAACGAGGCGACAAAGCGGTTC
>JAQCNR010000455.1 GCA_028274925.1 Halovenus sp. | reverse complement strand
CGAGAAACAGTTCGAGCAGGATGTCTCGAACGAGTACGATGGTCGAATGATCCAGTACGCGAAACCGGTCGGAGAGAACGAAGTCAAGTTCGAGGCACTCGTGGATGCGATGGGGTGTCGACAGACGGACGCAGAGTGGTCATATCGCTATCTCCACGAACACAGTACGATCGAATCACTCGATGTCGCCGAAGGCCTCGACGGGCGAATCCCGGAACCGGCACTACTGTTCGCGATGAAACTCCATAGCGGCCGGAAGGCGGATAGCCGTGACCTGGTCGTGATCAGTTTGCGTGCGGACTTCAACCGTATTGAGCGACACGTCCATCGTGGCGACCCCGAGAAGCTCAAGAGGCAGATCGAAATGGTGCTGGATCGACTCCAACAGGAGGAGTTCGAGGACTCGTTCAAAGGTGTCTTCCGACAAGAAGAGCTGCCAGCAGACGCGATTAACAACCTTGTTTCGTTCCTGTCCGAGCAGCGAGATCAACTGTAAGATATTAACCAACAGGCGACACGGAGCACCAGTTTATTGATTAAGTAACCAGCGCCGGCTGAACCCGGTCCATAGAAACGTTCTCGGAAACAGTCGGAACAGCCGCAGAAAGTCGACGACAGAGGATGGGGCAGTATCTGTCTCATGTCTTCCCTGAAACGCGGAAGCGACACGCCGCGGCTTATCAGGACCGTGGACGACTAATCGAGTATGGGTGAACACGCAACGTCGAACCGATTGGCGGTGGACCAGCCGACACGGGGCGCTGACCGCAATCGGTCCCTTGCTGACCAGGCCGATCCGGCTACGGACGAGATGCTGTTGCCATCACTCGATGACGGCATCACGCTGCTCGACGTCGAGGGAGGCCGCGGCGTCCCAATCTTGCAGTCGCTCGTGGTCGACCATCTCCTCCTTCACGATGGGTCCGCCTTCTGGGTCGATGCAAACGGCCATGCGACGACGACGACACTCGCTCAGATCGCGCCCAGTCAACGGTTGCTCAACCGAATCCACGTGGCACGCGGATTTACCGCCTACCAGCACTACGGCGCCGTCTGTGATCTCCCGTCAGCGGTGAACAAGTCGATCCAGAGGTCCACCACCGACGCCGGGGCGGCCAGTCGAGGAGACCCGAGTCGTGACGAGGACACGTCTCACCACACGCCCGCCCTCATCGTCGCGCCGGCCGTCGACACCCAGTACCGCGCCGACGATACCCTCGGCGAGACTCACGCGAAAACCCTCCAGACTCGAACCATCGCTCGATTGGCGACCTACGCCGACGGGTACGACGTCCCGGTGCTCGTTACGCGAAACGAACGAAACGACTTCACGGCGCCGGTCGCGACGGCCGCCGACCACCACCTGGAATGCGAGCAGACGCGGATGGGCCCACGGGTCGTCGGCGAGGACTTCGAGACGCTCGTCTATCCCGTCGACGACGGCGCGTATTACCAGACGACGTTCGCGTATTGGCGGCAGCTGCTCGCGGCACGCGCCACGCAGGTCGGCGAGGAGCCGACGACACCGGCGCCGTCGACGCCGACCCCGGAGGGCGTCGGAACGGGCGTCACCGCTGACGGTGAGGCGGTGGCGGCCACCACGAATCCCTTGCTCGATGCGTGGACGGCGAGCGGTACAGGAGGCCGATAGCGATGGGGCGTACGAACCCGACGTACCGAGATGCGCTGCGAGTCATCGAAGAGCGCTGGGCCGAGTTCCGCCGGGCACTGCGGCGTCGCGACCAGCCGCGCTTCGACCGGCTGTTCGAGTACGCCCGCGAGCACGCCGACGCGAGCGGGCTGTTGAACCACCAGAATCCGCTGCTGCCGGCGCTACTCAGCATCGATCTCGAACAGGAGGCCCGCCTCGACGATCACGAGGAACGTCTCGAGGAGCTCGAAGCTGCAGTCACAACGAGCGATGACCAGGAGGCCGCTCCACCGGACGCGAACCCGTGACGATGCCGTTCAGTGTCGACTTTCTGGACGACGGCCGCGTCTTGGAGTGGGAGGCAACTGCCGACGGCGCCGTCGCGACCGAGCGCAATGACTACACTCCGCGCTTCTACGTGGCCGCTCGCGACCCAGCGACCGACCTCGATCTCACGACCCTCCAGTCAGTGTACGACCAGCACC
>JAQCNR010000348.1 GCA_028274925.1 Halovenus sp. | reverse complement strand
TCGCAACATCATTGACGTGCTCGACAATTCGCTTGTACTGGCGTAGCTCCTGTTGGCGTGGTTGCCCACCGCCTTGCTCTGGGTGCTCTACCTGTTCGATAGTTCGCGCTAACTCCGTGTGGTCCTCACGCTGCTGGAGATGTGTCACGCCTGCTTTGCCCGCGGCCGCAGCGACCGCTGCGCTGGAGCCGGACGTGTACAGGACCACTGGAACGTTGCCGGTTGCAGTATCGAGGACCGCCTCATCGTCTGCGTCCGGAATTGGATACTCCGCCACGACACAGTCATAGTTCCCAGCCTGGAGGCGTTCTCTGGCCGCTTGCACACTGGTGGTGTCGACAGTGAACTCCCCGGTCGATTCGAGCCCAGACGACACTGTTTCTGTGAACTCCGGTCGACTGCTCACGAGGAGGATACTCGTTGGTCTCGTCATCTTTGTATTACCCGGCAGTACCCAGTTGCCGCCTGCACAGCGGCTCTTTTAGCACAAATCACGCGATTCTCTGATCTTGAACGTAGATATAATCTGCACCCACATCAATATATTCCAAATACGAAGAAATGGACAGTACCGGCGGTTTCGTACTGAGCCATCGACTTTCTTGGTAGCGAATACTATCGGTATTAGTATGATTCCTCTGAATTTAGATTATGCGTGCCGTGTCGCGGCGCTTTTTACTGAGCAAATCGGACGCCGATGAGACGTGAGCACGCTCGATTCGCTGTTCGGTGATGATGCTGCTGTCCTCGGTGACACGAGCTTTCAGTTACTTCTCCTTGCGAATCTGTTGCCGCCGCTTGGCACTGCCTTGCTCTCGCCGGTGCTGGACTCACTGATTGAGCCCTTCGGCACGACAGCAACCGACATCGGCCTGATGATGTCGTTTTTCACCGCGCCGCCAATCGTCGTCATTCCGCTGGCAGGACTGCTCGCCGACCGCTACGGCCGCAAACCGGTCATCGTCACATCGCTGGTGCTGTTCGGTGTCGCTGGGTCTGCGATTGCGCTGACGACGAACTTCCGGGTCGTGTTGGGGCTTCGATTGCTGCAAGGCGTGGCCTTCGGCGGGCTGACGCCGGTGCTCATCACCAGCATCGGCGACCTGTATGCCGGCACTCGGGAGGCGACGGCGCAGGGGCTGCGATTCACTGGCTCCGGACTCGCTCAAACTGTCTTTCCGCTGATTGCCGGCGCGACTGTGGTGATTGCCTGGCAACTCCCCTTTCTCATCTACGCGATGGCGCTCCCGATTGCGCTGCTCGTGGCGCTCACATTCGAGGAACCAACCAGTCCCGACTCGACGGCAGCGGCGACCGACGGCGGCGCTGAGGACGACGGTTCCTACGTCCGGGACCTGCTCGCACTCGTCGCCAAGCCACGAGTCCTCTCGCTCGTCCTCGCCCGTGGCACGCCAATCGTGGTCTGGATCGCCTTTCTCACCTACAACTCGATTGTGGTCGTCCGGATTCAGGGCGGAACTCCCGGCGAGGCAGGGCTGTTGGTCGCGCTCGGCAGTCTCGCGTACGCGACCGCAGCAAGTCAGGCCGGCCGGATTACGTCGATGGTCGACAGCCGCTTTGTCCCGCTCGTTGTTGCTCACACCATCCTCTCCGCTGGGTTCGTGTTGGTGCTGTACGCGCCCGGCGTGGGCGTCGCCGCCGTTGGTATCCTCCTCAGTGGGGCGGGCTTCGGGATGGCGCTGTCGTTGTACCGGAGTATCGTCACCGGACTGGCTCCCCAGCGCATGCGGGCCGGCGTAGTTGGCCTCTCGGAGTCGAACGGACGGCTGGTCGCGACGCTGACGCCGGTACTGATGGGGGCACTCATCACCGCGACCGAACCACAACTCGGGTTCACGACTGCGCTTCGACTGTCGGGAGTCACCGCGGCAGTCATCGGCGGCGGTGCTGGCGTGGGCTGTCTGCTCGTCGCGAAACTCGCCGGCCCGACGGCGGCCGAACGCGCGAGCCGTTAGTCGTCGTATGCCCGGACCGCAAGTTGGTGTGCCCGCTCGTTTCTGTCTCGCCGGACTGTCCGATACGTGACCCTCGGCACCCCCGCGAGTGCCTCCCTGACCTGCTCGACGCGGCGCTGTCGAATCTCGTCGCCAGCGGTCGCGCTCTGCGCGGGGTCGACAGCGTCGATGACCGCCGCCGAATCGCCGC
The DNA here is from genome assembly GCA_028274925.1 of Halovenus sp. GTDB lineage: Archaea > Halobacteriota > Halobacteria > Halobacteriales > Haloarculaceae > Halovenus. The sequence continues at coordinate 630 of JAQCNR010000348.1, read as the reverse complement.
GGACGTGGACGGAACTCACCTGACGGTGCCGCGAGAGTCCGGCGACCGCTTGCGCGCCGGCGACCAGCGCCCGGAATTCGACGTGCGTACTGGAGACAAAGGCCGACAGCGTCCGTGACCCAGCCACCAGCGGCTCGCCGGCGGTGGCGACGTAGCCGATTGCCGCCGCCGTCGGCGTCGCGTTCTCTGACCCGTACCGGACGCTGCCGTCGACGTGCAACACGACCGAGAGCCCGGTCACGACTCCCGGTACCGCAGCGAGGCGTCGTTGTACGCGCTGGCGACCGGCGGTCCGCCGGCAAGCGTCTCCTCGGCCACCGCGATTGCCCGACTCAGTTGCTCGGCAGAGAGCGAGCGATAGGCTGGCCGCTCCGTGATGTGGGTGTCCCAGCGGTCCTCGAAGACGCTGTCGAGAACAATCCGGGCGAAGCAGTGGTCGTCCTGCACCGGCCAGTCGTCGTCTGCCGCCGCCGGCAGTTCTTCGTCGACGAGCGTTTGGTAGCGCTCGCGAAGAACGGTAATATCGGTCCCGTCGAGCGTCTGCTGTCCCATACCCTTCGTTGGGCTCGATGGGATTCAATCTGTCTCCCGACGTGGATGCGCCGCCGCCGAGACCGTGGCCTCGTTGCT
>JAQCNR010000439.1 GCA_028274925.1 Halovenus sp. | reverse complement strand
AATAGCCGCGGTTCATATGCACCTCGTCGACGACGACCGTGCCGAGCTGCTGGACCAGCCACTTCCAATTTCTGGGTGAATGCGCCCAGGGGCAGAGTGAGAGATGTACCTGGTCGATGGTAGTGAGGACGATATCGGGCTGGCTGTCTTTGAGTTCTCGCCGATCCTCATCGCTGGTCTCGCCTGTCTGGACGCCAACCGAGACGGACTCACCGAGCCCTAGGTCGGCAGCCAGTTGCTTGACCGTGGCGGCCTGATCGTTGATGAGAGCACGATAGGGTGCAATATAGAGTGTTTTAGTGTTCTGCATAATCGCTCGCTCCAGTGCCGGAACGAGATAGGCGAGCGACTTTCCGGAGGCAGTTGGGGTCGCGATGACGGCGTTCGAGCCGTCACGAATCGCCTCGATGGCCTGGACCTGATGCTGATAGAGGTCGTCGATGCCGGCGTGGCGGAGTGCGAGATTGACGGCCGGGTGGAGGTCGAGTGCCGTGGTCTTTGCCTGCTGACCGGGTTTGTGGCGATGTTCGACGATCTGCCCAGCACCACCGTGCTGGTCGCGAAGAAAGTCAATAGCCGCAGGGACGGGTTCCCGGTCTGTCATCTACCCAGGGTACCGAGTGCAACCCGTTGTATCTTTGCCTCCATTCTCCGCTTGGAATCTCAGTTTTTGACAAATTGCGGTCGGAAACCGTTGGGCCGGGTAACTCGAATCTGGGCGTAGCAACCATGAGTGACTCGGATGAGTCCGATCAGTAGTTGCTTCGAGTTCGTCTAACTATCCTCCTCGGCGTCCGACGATGTGGATTGTTGAACTCTTCTCGTTACCCCACAGATCTATCGATCTGTGTGGGGTAACTGTTATGGCGCCATCTCTTGGCGCGATCCGTTACGTGCCCCCAGATGTGCCTCTGAAACGGCCGAAACGACCATTTTCACATCCACCATGGTGAACTCGAATTTAAATAGTTCCTTGTCGTCACCCAGTACACATCCATGCTATCGGGGAGGGCATTCCACCAACGAAGGGATTCCGTGAATCCGCCTGAAGGGGGGCGACGACGATGACACGATTCGGCCATCTCGCCGACATCCATGCCGGCCACCGGCAATACGGCGTGAAAGCTCGGGAAGAAGACATGGCGAACAGCTTCTATCAGTCGCTCAGAGACCAGGTGGAGGCAGGAGCTGAGGCCATCCTCCTGCCGGGCGATCTCTTCGACGATCGCGACCTCCGCCCGGAGGTCCTCGCAGATGTCGAAGGCGCGCTTCGCAGCGGAGCAGGCGATGTCCCGGTCATCGTGACGCGGGGCAACCACGACGAGAACCTCACTCCGTGAGACTTCACTTGGCTCGAATACCTCGACCAGAAGGGGCTAATCACGCTTCTGGAGGCGAATCTGGGGGTGGAAACGTCGGTGGAGATGTTTCCGGCAGCGCCCGAGAGTGAGTCCCCGCCCGTCGTGTTCGACAGCGAGCGCCACGACCACCCGGGGTACATCGACCTGCCGACCAGCGGTGAGGGCGGCCCGATTCGCGTTTTCGGCCTTCAGTACCGCGGTGGCTACATCGACACGGCACTTGAGGAGGCTGGCAAAGCCATCGCGGCAATCAACGAAGAGGCACCGACCCCCTCGATGACGGTCCTGATGGCGCACTTCGGGCTCTCGGATGAGGTACCTGACCTCGGCGCGCGTGTCTCCGATGCGGCGCTCAACCCCGTCCGCGAGGCTGTCGACTACCTCGCGCTCGGTCACATCCACAAGCAGTACGAACGCGACTGGGCGTTCAATCCGGGCTCTGTCGAAGCCCACGACTCACGCGAGGCGCAGTGGGACGGCCACGGCTACTACCTCGTCGACGTGGACGATGTTAGCGGTGAGCCAATCGACGATCCCACCAATACGACCGCCGTAGACATCCCATTCGCCGCGACGCACCACCTGAGTAAGCGCCGACCGTTTCACCGGATCAACGTCGATATCAGCGAGGCTGGCACGTTCGACGGCGTCGAAGCACTCTTCCAGAACGCCATTCGTGAGGAAGTAGACGCTATCGAGGAAACCTGCCAGCAAGAGCCGTTCACCACGAGCGACGGCCAACGCAGAGCACCCGTACTGGACATCCGGCTCCAGGGGACGCTCCAGTTCGAGCGACGCGACCTCGACACGGATCGACTGACCGAACTCGCCGAGGACCTAGTCGACGTGCTGTACGTCCACCTCACCGACCACACCGACACCGTTGCCATCCAGGAGTTGATGGACGGTGTGGACGAGGAAGCCGTCTTCGACGGTGACGGGACGCTCAACATCGACGCGGTTGAGGAACAGGTCTTCGAGACAATCGTCGCGGAGAGTCCGTACGCAGAGGAGTCCGGGGCGGTCGTCTCCATGCTCCGGGACGCACGCAAGGAGATGGAGGATGAGGATGCCGAGAATCCCGTGGCTGGCGTCCTCGACATAGTGACCGAAACCCGCCGGGATGCGTTTGACGGCGGGGTTGATGCCGACCTCGATGTAGGCATGGGTATCACGGTCCCTCCATCACCGGTCGAACAGGCACAAGAGGATGAAGAAGACGAGACGGACGCGGCCGCCTCGGAGGCTGTCGAGGCCGACGGAACCGCCCAGACACTGGAGGAGTTCTAACCCATGCGAGTCGAGAACGTCACGCTGGAGAACGTCAAGTCGTACGCCGGGCCGACCACCATCGAGTTCGGTGAGGGCGTCCACGCTGTCCTCGGGGAGAACGGCGCCGGAAAAAGTACGATCCCGGAGGCTATCGGCTTCTGCCTGTTCGGTGCAACGCCACCTCACGCAACACAGGAGGAGTTGGTCCGCGACGGCGAGACGAGCGGGACCATCAGGGTCGAGATCACACTCGGCGGCACACACTACCGACTGCGACGGAAGGTGGGAGGGACCAACCCGAAAATCGTCAACCTGACCGACGATGCAGAGTTGACCATCGACACAGTTGGCGAGTACGAGGAGTGGCTTCGTGCGAAATTCGGTGTGCCGGACTCACTGGAACTGTCCGACCTATGGTCGAACTGCATCGGCGTCCCGCAGACGGACTTCATCTCCGACTTCACCGACAGCGAGACGGACCGTGTCGAGACGTTCGACGAACTCCTCGGCATCGACGCCTACCGGGACGCCTACAAGGATCTGGTAGACCTGCCGAAGGCCATCAAGACCGACGCGGAGAACATCCTCAACGACATCAACCGACTGGATGGCGAAATCGCCTCACTCCCCGAAGACCGTGAGGCCGCAGCAGAACTCCGTGACCGAATCGACTCTCTCGAGGCGACAATCGCCAGCAAACGCGAGGAGAAAGCCGCCGTCGAAGCGGAACTCGCCGTCCAGAACGCCTACGAAGACTCTGACAATCACGCGGGGAACCGCCTCGCTCAACTTGATGGGGAGGTGAGCAGAGCCGCGTCGACGGTTGAGGGCCGAATCGAAGACCGGGAGGACGCACGGGAAGCCCAGGCTGTCGTCGAGCGGACGGAAGCCGCCCACGAAGCGTACACTGAGGCCAGTGAGGAATTGGACCGCCTCGAGGAACGGCGGGCAGAGCGGCAGGCGTTGGTCGAGGAGCGGACCAACAAGAAGGAGCGGCTCGGTGAGTTGAACGGGAAGGTCAATGAAGCCCAGTCACGGGTCGAAACGGTCGAAGGGGCCAAAGAAACCGTAGAGTGTCTGAGGCATATCCCCGAGATCAACGAGGCACTTCAGCGCGACATCGCACGCTTCTACCTCGACCAGTCCGAACTCGAGGCGGCCTGCGAAACCATCGAAACCGCACCGGACGAAATCGAGCGACACGAACAGGAGACAGACCGGATCAAGGAAGAAATCGAGCGAATCGAAGGGCTGGAAGACACCGCCGACCAACTCCAGCCCCTCACTGAGCACAAAAGCTCGCTCGAAGCCGAAATCACGCAGAAATCCGACCGCATCGACGAACTCGAAGACCAGATCGAGGTCATCAAGCAGGCACAGACCGTGGACGGGGGCGGTGACGACGACGCGATCTGCCCGACGTGTGGGCAGAACCTGGCCGATGGCGGGCACGAGGAACTCATCCAGGCCCACCGAGAGACCATCGTCGAGATCGAGGACGATATTGCTACGCTTCGTGAGCAGGTTGGGACGCTCGAAGACGAGATCGAGGCGGCACAGAACGCACAGGGGGAACTCGACCGGCTGCCCCAGCTCCGACAGCAGCAACAGCAGGCCGAAGACAAGGCCGAAGAGACGCGCGAAGTGTTACAAGAGGCGCGTGAGACCCGCGACCGTCTCCAGCGCGAGCAGAACTGGGCCGAACGTCTCGACGCCTACCGCCAGCAGACCATCGCGCCGCAACTCAACAAGTACCAGGCGGCGAAAGGCACACTCGAAGCTACTGACGACCCTGAAAACCCTGTCGAGGCGGTCGAAGCAGCCCACGAGGAGGTGAAAGCGAAGCTAGAGGCGGTCGTCGATGAGATCGAGCGCATCAACGACGACCTCGACGCGTACGATGGTGTCGAAGAGGAGATCGGCCGGGTCAAAGACCGGCTCAAAGCGAATGAAGACGAGCACGCCGAGTACGAGAAGCACATCGACGACGCCGAAGCCCTGGCCGAGCGACGCGAAGCCGTCCAGACCGCAATCAACAGCCTCCACGACACCGCCCGTGAGCACTACCGGACGCGGGCGTACAAGCGCCTCGCCGAGGAGCGATACGACGAGGCAGAGCAACATCGGCTCGAAACGAAGGTGTCTGACCTGTCGGGTGAGATTGGGAACCACCGGGGGACGCTCAACACGAAGCAGTCGAATCTGACCGAGTTGGAGGCCGAAATCGAGGCGCTTGAGGCGAAACACAAGACCCGTCAGAAGAAAGCCGCAGAACTCCGCGAGTTACGCCGTGACCTCGCGTTCGCGAAGTTCACGCGCAACTCCATCAAGGAGGCTGGGCCGAAGATGCGTGAACTCGTGGCGGGGAAGGTGTCCGAGCGGGCCAACGAGATTTACCAGTCGCTCCGCGGCACGGGGACCGAGCGACTGGAGTGGGACAAGACCTACCTCGTCACCATCCACGACCGCGGCCACACGAAGACGTTCGGCCAACTCAGCGGCGGAGAGAAGATGTCAGCGGCCCTCTCGATTCGACTGTC
>JAQCNR010000433.1 GCA_028274925.1 Halovenus sp. | reverse complement strand
GTACGACGCCGAACTCGCCCACATGGACGCCGAACTCGGCCGCCTGCTCTCGTGGCTGCGCGAGACGGGTCGGTTCGAGGACACCACGGTCGTTGTCTGTGCCGACCACGGCGAACTCCACGGCGAACACGACCTCTACGGCCACGAATTTGCGCTGTACGAGCAGTTGATCAACGTCCCGCTGCTGATTTCCCACCCCGATCTTGAGGGTGGTCGCCGCGAGGACCTCGTCGAACTAATCGACCTCTATCACACGCTGCTCGACGCCGCTGGCGTCGAAACCGCACGCGCAGAGCGCGACACTGTGCCGCTGGACCGGACGCGCTCGCTGCTCTCGGCAGACTACCGAGAGTTTGCCGACCCAACGGACCCCGGACAGGTTGCCCTGACTGACGCCGAGGACGACTACGCCTTCGTCGAGTACGCAGAGCCGTTAATCGAACTCCACCACCTCGAAGAAAAGGCCGCAGAGGCGGGGATTACACTGCCGGAGGACCACCGCGGCTACGCGACGTTGCAGGCCGCCCGCGGCGAGCGCGGGAAGTTCATCCGGGCCGACCGCATTCCTGACGAGGGGTATCGGCTCGACACCGACCCCGAAGAATCTGATTCGCTGGCCCCCGATGAGGACGAGCGCGTGGCGGAGGCTCAGGATGTCCTCCAGCGCTTTGGCGAGGAAATCGACGCGCCGTGGCTTGGCGAGGGCAGCGCTGACGGACCGTCGGACCCTGACGAAGTGCTCGACGACGCCGACGAGCAGACCCGCGAGCGACTGCGGGATTTGGGCTATCTGGAGTGAGTCGAACCAGAAGAGCCGTCAATTTCGGCAGTATTCGGCGGTTTCGCGTGGGTGTCACACAGAGACCACGAACCGTTAGAAATACCACCACTGACGTGATTGGGTAGAGTAATAGAATGCGCTCTCAGCAGTTTCTCGAATCCGAGTGGGACTACTGTCTGGTGCTCGATTCGTGTCGGTACGACGTGTTCGAGTCCGTCTACGATGAGTATCTCGACGGCTCACTGGAACGCCGCGAGAGTGTTGGCTCCTCGACGCCGGAGTGGGCCTACCGCACGTTCACCGGCGACCACGACATCGCGTACTTCTCGGGCAATCCGTTCATCAACAGCCTCGGCATTCCGCTCTCAGAGCTGAAATGGGGGGCCAGTTGTGATTACGACTGGACCGCAACCGAGCATATCTCGAACGTGCTCGACATCTGGAAAGAACGCTGGGACGATGACCTCGGGACGGTCCCGCCAGAAGCGATGACGGCAGCCTTCGAGGAGTACCAGACCGACATTTCGGAGGCAGACCGCACCGTCTTCCACTACATGCAGCCACACGCGCCCTATCTCAGCCGCGGTCAGGGCGGAAAACTTGGCCAGATCAAGGAAGGAATCAACCGACAGGCCGAGTCCGACGGCGACGGAGGCGTCGTCTCGAAAATCGGCGACACTGTCCGACCGAAACTCGAAAAGTCCCTCGAAGGGAGTTCAATCGCACAGAAGGCCGGTCTGTGGCTGGAGATGGACCCGGTCGAACTCGTTCGCGGCGGCACCCGCCAGACCGGCCTGGAGTACCACGAGCAGAATCTCCGGATTGCACTCGAAGAGATTGTCGAGTTGGTCGAGGAACTGGACGGTGATGTCATCGTCACCGCCGACCACGGCGAAGCCTTCGGCGAAGAGGGCGTCTGGGAACACCACATCGAGACGTACATCCCACCGCTGATGGAGGTACCGTGGCTGGAGGTCGACAGCGTCGCGTAGCGGCTTATGTTAGTAAGCCACTACTTCGAGTTCGAGTCCCACGTCACCGGCGGCATCAGCGAATCTGTCGCCCACCAGCGCAAGATGCTCCGCAAACAGGAAATTCCCTACACCACCAAGCCACGGATGGACGCCGACGTGCTCCACTGCAACGTGATGGGTCCGCGGTCGGCCTACTACGCCCGCAACGCAGACTGCCCGGTCGTTGCCCACACCCACGTCACCGCCGAGGACTTCGGCGAGAGCTTTCGGTTTACGAACGCGCTCGCGAAGCCACTGCGGCCATACCTGAAACGAGCCTACGGCCTCGCCGACCAACTCGTCTGTCCCTCGGAGTACAACCGCGGCGTGATTGACTCTTACACCGACCGCCCAACCCGAGTCATCACCAACGGTGTCGACACGGAGAAACTGGCAGGGTACGAAGACCTGCGCGAGGAGTATCTCGACCGGTACGACCTCTCGCCGCCAGTGGTCTTTCTGGTCGGCCACGTCATCAAACGCAAAGGACTGGAGACGTTCGTCGAAACGGCCCGGAACCTCCCGGAAATAGATTTCGCGTGGTTCGGCCCAATCGACCGCGAACTGAAAGGCCGGTCGACGAAACGACTCATCGACAACGCGCCGTCGAACTGCACCTTTACCGGCTTTATCGACGATATCCGTGGCGCCTTCGCTGCAGGCGACATCTTCTTTTTTCCAACCTACGAGGAAAACGAGGGCATTGCGCTGCTGGAGGCAATGGCTGCCGGCAAACCGCCGGTCGTCCGGGACATCGAGACGTTCTCGTGGCTCACTGACGACGAGGACGCCGTCAAATCCGACACCGACGAGGGGTTCATCGAGGCGATTCGCCGACTGGAGGAGGCCGACGAGCGCGAGCGAATCGGCGAACGTGCCCGCGAGCGCTCCGAATCGTACCATCTCGACGCCGTTGCTCCGAGCTACGAGCAGTTGTACACGGAGGTGTGCCAATGAACGCGAGTGATTCGTTGCGAATCGGCTTCTTCACCGACAGTTACTTCCCGGAAATTGACGGCGTCACCTACACGTTGCAGTTGTGGGGCGAACGACTCACCGCCCGCGGTCACGAGACAGATATCGTCTACCCCGACGGTGAGTACGAACCCGAAGCAAACGAACACCCAGTACCCTCGTTTCCGAATCCGTTCTATCCGGGCTACGAGGTGCCGACCTACCGTCGGCCGTCGACGCTGCCAGAGCTCGATATCGTCCACTGCCACGGCCCGGGACCGGTCGGCTGGCTGGGACTGCGCTACGCTCAGAAGTACGACACGCCGCTGGTGTACACCCACCACACGCCCATCGAGGAGTATTTCCACCAGGCGCTGCCGTGGGAATCGGTCGCAGGGTTCCTGAGCAATCGGTACCCGGCCATCGAGAGTCGGTATATGAAACGGTTCGACGTTGTGACAGCCTCAACCAGCCGAATCGACCGGAGTGTCGACCACGTCCAGTTGCCTGTTGGCGTGAACATGGAGTTCTTCCAGCCGACAACCGAGCGCTGGTACGAGGGCGAGACAGTCATCGGCTACAGCGGCCGCCTGAGCATGGAGAAAAACGTGGCCGAGGTGTTCGAAGTCGCCGAACAGCTTCCCCAGTACAAGTTCGTGGTCGTTGGCGAGGGACCGCGCGAACCCGACCTTGCGGCGAACAAACCCGACAACGTCACGATGCGAGACTTCTTGCCCCGCGAGCAGTTGCCGATATTCTACTCTTCCATTGATTGTTTTATCACCGCCTCGACAGCAGACACGCTCGGCCTGTCGACGCTCGAAGCCAACGCCTGTGGCACACCAGTTGTCGCCGCCGACGCGCCGCCGTTTGACCGAACGATTGGCGTCAACAACGGCCGCCGGTACGAACCGGGCAACGTCACCGAAGCCGCCGAGGCAGTCGAGGAGTGTATTCGGACCGACCGCGATACGCGGGGCGCAATCGAACAGTACAGCGTCGACCGGACGATTAACCAACTCGAAACGCTGTACGGCGGGCTCTGCAACG
>JAQCNR010000432.1 GCA_028274925.1 Halovenus sp. | reverse complement strand
ATCGTACGTCCACTGGGCTGAAAATCCCCACCGTTCGCACGAAGACGGAACACGTTCGTTCACCGTCAAACACTGCGTCGGACCGGAGTAGAACCGGCGGACCCCTACGGGACAGCGCCCTCAACGCTGCGCCGTTGGCCTGGCTTGGCTACCCACGCACGCCTTGTGCATTCCACCGTTTTTCCGGGGAAGTAAAAGGACTTTCCTTTCCGCCCCGACGGGGCAACGATTGTATGCCCGGGGACTGTACCGCGTCGTATGCATCCGACACGGGAGCAGGTACTCGCCGCAATCGCTGACGGGCCCGTTGGTGGGCCAGCCATCGCTTCTGACCTCGATATCTCGCGAGCGGCCGTCTGGAACCACGTCGAAGCCCTCCGTGAAGACGGCTTCTCTATCGAGAGTGCGGCGGACGGCTACACCCTCGCCGGGATACCCAACTACGGCGGGCCGGCACTCGAATACGGGCTCGACGCGCCCTTCGACGTCGAATATCACGAGAAAATAGCGAGTACGAACGAGCGCGCGCGGGAACTTGCCGCCGAGGGACACGCGGATACCGTCGTCGTTGCTGACAGACAGACCGGCGGGCGGGGCCGACTCGACCGCGAGTGGACCTCACCGAGTGGCGGCGTCTGGCTGTCGGTGCTCGTACGACCAACCATTCCACCGGCACAGGCACCAGTCTACACGCTTATTGCTGCTGTCGCGACGGCGCGCGCAGTCAGAGAGTGTGGCGTCGAGGCGACGATCAAGTGGCCCAACGACATCCGGGTTGACGGCGAGAAACTCGCCGGTATCCTGACCGAGATGGAAGGCGAGGCCGACCGAGTCTCGTGGCTCGTCGTCGGTATTGGCCTCAACGCAAACGTCGATGCCGACCAACTGCCGGACGACCAGCCAGCAACGACGCTGCGGGCCGAAACTGGTGATATCGACCGCCGGACTGTGGTCCAGCGTCTGCTCACCGAGTTCTGGACGTTGGCACAGTCTTCCCCCGAGACCACGCTCGACGCATGGCGAGAATTAACCGATACGATTGGACAGCGCGTCCGCGTCGACACCCCGACAGGAGAGATTGTCGGCGAGGCGGTCGATATCACTCCGCCCGGCGCGCTCGTCGTCGAGACAGACGATGGAACACGTGAGATAACCGCAGGCGACTGCGAACACCTCCGGCCCGCCTGAACTATTCGAAGTGCCCGCTCACCCTGATAGTCATGACTGGGATGTCTGCAGACCGGACAACGCGGCCGGCAACGCTGCCCAGCAACAATCGGTCAACTCCCGAGCGACCGTGTGTCCCCATGATAATGAGGTCACAGTTGGTGTCCTCGGCGTACGCGATTATTTCCTTCGAAGGCGAGCCATCGACGACAGTCGCGTTGGTCGGGATATCACCGATCTGTTCACGGGCCGCTTCGATGGCCTGTTTACCTTGCTGGTGCAGGGCGCTGTTGACGCCTTCCCACGACGATTCCAACGGCAGGTCTGACAGCGCAGCGGTATTGGCGACATATAACACGTGCAGCGTTGCGCCGTGGATATCCGCCAACTCTCGGGCGTGCTCGATGACAGGACTCATTCCCTCCGAACCGTCTGTCGGTAGTAGGATATTATCGTACATCGTTCGAATCTTCGCTCGCTCCTGTCTTAAGATTAGTTGACAGTTCAGCCACTGGATGTGACGACGCGCCTGACATCGTCGACGCCGGCCCGGCGAACGGCCGCCCGACGAGGGTCCTGCGCACCGGTGAGATTGTCTGAGTCACCGTCGAGGACGAGCAGGTTGCTCGGTCGCCCCGGTTCGACAACGCCGCAGTCCAACCCAGCAATCTCTGCTCCGTTGACCGTCGCCATCTGAAGCACTTCGACAGTCGACACATCGAACAGTTTGGCCGTGAACTCCATCTCCCGGAACATCGACGGGCTGTTCAGGAAGACATTGTCGGTACCGAGGGCAACAGTTGTCCGGTGGAGTAACTCTCGCAGGGGCGGGAGACCAACGTCGGTGACTGCGCTCGAGCGCGGACAGACGACGACAGGAACCTGGCTGTCTGCCAGGCGTTCGAGATGGAGGGGATCAGGGTGAACCATGTGGACCAGAAAGTCGGGCTGGAGGTCCAGCGCGGCGTTGATATCGCCGCTGTCGGCTTCTCCAGCGTGAATACCGAACAGTTTGTCAGCCTCGGCTGTTGCTGACCGTTCCGTACTGAAGTTCCCGTCGCTGGCTCCACTCGCGCCGAAGCCATCGGCTGCCTGCATCGCCTCGACTGTCTCTCGGCCCAGTAGTACCGACTCGATATCGATACCGTCCAGTGCTGACTCGATTGCTCGGACGCCCTCGACGCCCCCTTCGCGGAATTCGACGAACGCCCCGGTGCCGGCTGACTGCATGAACGTAAGTGTCCGCTCCATCGCAGCGACGAGTTCCTCACGACCCGCCTCGGCCAGCAGCCGGTGTTTCAATCCATCCGGTGGTGCGACGAGTTCTTCAAGCGAGAGTCCGTCGCCTGCTTCCTTGGCAATCGAGTCGCCGATGTGTGTGTGTGCGTTGACGAACGCCGGCAAGATGACGTCCTCGCTGTAGGTCTCATGCTGTTCGATGTCACGTATTTCGCCGTCTTCCACGATGACGCGGCCCTCGATAGGCTCGAACTTTCGGCCCCGGAGTACCGTCCCTTCGAGAATCATATTTGTCATTCGAGTGCTGTGGGTTTGAACGCAGCGGCTACCCCGGCTTACTTCTACGTGCCCACGCACAGTCAGGCTATGTCAGCTACGCTGCCGGAATTGAACCACCGAACGATAGCGACCAACGGAATCAATCTCCACGTCGTCACCGCTGGTCCGACAACCGGTGACCCAGTCGTCTGTCTGCACGGCTTCCCCGAATTCTGGTACGGCTGGCGTCACCAGATTCCCGCCCTCGTCGAGGAGGGCTACCGGGTGATTGTCCCAGACCAGCGTGGCTACAACCTCAGCGACAAACCCGAAGGACTCGACGCATATCGCCTGACCGAACTGGCTGCCGACGCGGTGGGACTACTCGAGACGCTGGGCTACGACGAAGCGCGCTTTCTCACCCACGACTGGGGGGCGGCCGTTGGCTGGCAGCTCCTGCTCGAATACCCGGAGTATGTGACGAAGGCTGTGACAATGAACATCCCGCATCCTGCGGTGTTCGACGAGTATCTCTTCGGTGACTTTCGCCAGACCGTTAACAGCACCTACATGTTCATGTTTCAGCTTCCGGGCCTCTCTGAGTGGACACTGACGGCGGGCAACTGTCGCGGCCTCAAACTCTTTCTCGATATGACAAACAGTCCCGACGCATTCACCGATGAAGATATCGAGTTGTACCGTGAAGCCTGGAAACAGCCCGGCGCTGCGACTGGAATGCTGAACTGGTATCGCTCGTTACTGCGCCGCGACCCCGGTGGTGTGCCCTCGATGACCGTCGAGCCAGAAACGCTGGTCATCTGGGGGACACAGGACACGCTGCTGCGGGCGAGTATGGCTGAAGATAGTCTGCAGTTCTGCCCGAACGGTCGCCTCGAACTCGTCGAGGACGGAACACACTGGCTGCATCACGAGTGTGCGCCGCAGGTCAACGGGCTCGTGACTGACTTTTTCGAGTGAGGAGAGTCAGGAGCCGTCGTGAACCTGTGCGTCATCCCAGGACAGGTCGTCGTCGGTACCATCAACGTCGGCGCCACCATCGTCGTCGGTAGCATCAGCTTCTCCGCCATCTATTTCGGCGTCTTCCCACGCAACTTCTTCGTCTATCGTTTCGTCATTGTTCGCTCCGTCACCAGACTCCGACTCGGCAACCTCCCCGTCATCGACCGCTGCGTCGTTCCACGTGACTTCCGCTTCCTCGCCAGCGAGAGTGTACTCCTTGATGTGGCCGTCGAGGTCACCGGCCCCATCGGCGAGTCGGTCCATCTGTACCGACACCTCCTGCAACATAGTGGTCTGGACAGTGGTCGCCTGTGCAACGTCGTCGACCTCCTCGACCGTCTGCTCGCTGAGTTCCCGAACGTCTTCGGCCATCGTCAACACTTCTTCGGTGCTCTGGGTCTGTTCGTCAGTGGCCGTGTTTATCGCCTGTACACCGTCGTTGGCTTCTTCGACGAGGTCAGCCGTCTCTTCCAGTGCGGTCATTGCCTCTTCGATAGTCCCAGTGCCAGCGTCGATTTGGTCGCCCATTTCCTGGACCTCCTCGACAGTGGCCGTCGTCTCCTGTTGGACCTCTTCGATCATGTCCGTGATGTCTTCAGTCGCCTGCCCGGCCTCCTCGGCGAGATTTTTGACCTCGTCTGCGACGACAGCAAACCCCTCGCCTGCTTCGCCCGCGCGGGCGGCCTCTATCGAAGCATTCAGCGCAAGCATGTTCGTCTGGTCGGCAATATCGTCGATCAGGCTGACGATGTCGCTAATCTCTGCGATGCGCTCTTCGAGACGAGACACCTGCTCGATTGTCGTCTCCGCTCGTGATTCGATGGTCTCCATCTCCTCCAGCGCGTCACCGGCGGCTTCGCGACCCGTCTGGCCGTACTCGGCGGCGTCGCTGGAGGTCTGAGCGACCTCTGTCGCCGAGGAGGCAATCTCTTCGATAGTGGCCGAGAGGTCGCTCATCTCGCCGGAAATCTCGTCGAGCAGGTCGTACTGGTTGGCGGCGTTGTCCCGGATTTCCTCGATGGAGTCGTCGACTTCCTCGCTCTCCTCTTTGACCTCGCCGGTGGCGGCGCTCATCATCTCCGTCTCGCTCGTCACCTCCGCCGAGAAGTCGACCAACTCCTCGATTGTCTCGCCGAACGAAGCCAGCATTTCGTTGAACGCCTCGGCGGCCGTCGCCGCGGTGTCGTGTTCGCGGTCGGTATCCAGTCGCTGTGTGAGGTCGCCCGCCGCCGCGGCTTCCATCGCCGCCGTCACCTCCGACAGCGTTTCTTCGAGTTCGCCGTCGGTGGCCGCGGGCGCGCCCGAGGATTCTTGGCCCCTTCTGGTCCCGCCGTCGGGACACAGTCGCCCCGGTTGCTGTGCGTCTCCCGCGCTGCCTCGCTCGTGCGTGCCCTCATCCGACGGCTCTTCGGAGCAGTCCCGTTGTAGCCACGGGAGCCGACGAGTGAGACTCTCCTTGCGACTCATTACCACGTTGGTCGGCACGGTGACACTAATAGCTGCGGGAGCGATTATCGGCTTTTGAATTCAGGGAGTGCTGAGACGGGCGATATCACCCGACCAGTCCCGTCACCAGTTTCCGTCCGGGACCGGCCTCGTCCGTTCGTCCCCAGAAACACGTCCGGCTACGATTAAGTATCGACGGCCCGATATCACCTTTAATGAGCGCTGAGACTGCAACACTCGTCGTCGTCGACCCAGCGACGGCGGTTGCAGACAAACTGCGGGACACCCTCGGCGAACAGTCATACGCCGAGGTCGTATCCGCCGCGAGCCTCGACGACGCCCGCTCGCTGCTTGGTACTGTCGACCCGGGGTGTCTCGTTATCAACCTCGATTCCATCAACGACGCCGACGGGCGGTCCTTCGTTGCCGACGCGGGGACAGACTGTCCCATCGTCCTGCTCACCAACTCCGGGCGAGAACTGGTCGACGACGACCTGCTCACTCGGACCACGACAGTTGTCGAGCGGACGGACGACCCGGATAACTGGGGGTTTCTTCTCGAAAAGATTCAGCGTCACCTCGGCACGACGCCTTCGACAGGTTCCGACGAGCAACTGTACCGGAAACTCGTCGAGTCGGTACAGTCCATCGCGGGCCGACTCGACGCGAACGGCCACCTCGTGTACGCCAACGAATCGTGGGCAGACATTCTGGGATACGACCGCGAGGAGATGCTCGGGTCGCACGCGTCGATTGCGATGGCCGACGGCGAACTCGAGCGCGGCCAGCAGGTCATTCAGCAGGTGCTGGAGGACGACGACCGGGAGAGTGAGATTATCGACGTGGAGATGCGGACCAAATCGGGCGAACGAATCACCGTCACCGTCCACTTCGTCGTGCTCACGACCGAGGAGGGTGCCTACGACGGGGTGATGGGTGTCGCTCGTGACGTGACAGAACGACGCCGAGACGAGCAGAAACTACAGGAGCAAAACAAACGCCTCGACGAGTTCGCAAGTGTCGTGAGCCACGACCTGCGCAACCCCCTCACCGTCGCACAGGGACGACTGGAACTGCTTGCCGAAGAGGTCGACAGCGAACACGTCGCGCCAATCGAGCGGTCACTCTCCCGGATGGACACGCTCATCGAGAACCTCCTGACACTCGCTCGGGAGGGTGAGCAGGTCACCGATACCGAATGGGTCGAGTTGGGGCGTCTCGCCGAGGAGTGCTGGCAGACGGTTGCCACCGACAGCGCGACACTGACCGTCGAGTCTTCCACGTCGGTCCGGGCCGACCCCATCCGCCTCCGGCAACTACTCGAAAATCTCGTGCGAAATGGGGTCGAACACGGTGGCGCAGACGTGACAGTCCGGGTCGGTGTGCTCCCGAATGGGTTCTACCTCGAAGACGACGGCCCCGGAATCCCGCCGGCAGACAGAGAGACTGTCTTCGACAATGGGTACTCTACGTCCGCAGACGGCACAGGATTCGGTCTGCACATCGTCGGGCAGATTGTCGAGGCCCAGGGCTGGCAGGTTCGCGTGACCGACGGGACTGACGGCGGGGCGCGGTTCGAGATTACTTGCGTCGAATTCGACGACTGAGCCTCTCGTTACTCGGTTTTCGACTACTGGTGAGCCCGGGATACTCTGCGCTATTCCATATATCGTCATACGATTTATGAGTGCGGTAGCTAACAGCTGGCGGGGGCCACATATAGAAAGTTCTCATATTCCGACAGGAGAAAATCTGGCGCTCGTGGGGTCTCTGTCGGTGGCACCCACTCAGAGCAGCGAATAGATTTGTTTCTGGTAGACAGTCCGGATTCGGTCGCCCCAGTCGTGGGTGTAGGTGTCGATGACGTCGGTCGCAACGTCGCCTCTGAGGTATTTCACGACGCCACGGTCCCCTGTCCTATCCCGGAGATGTGTCGTGAAGAAGTGTCTAAAGTAGTGTGGCGTCACGTTTTCCTCGGGCCCTCCGTGGTCACGATACCATCCAAAGTTTCGCGCATGGCGCTCGACGATATGGTGTATCATATCCGGCGTGAGCCGCTGCCCCCACCGTTGTGCTGTCGAGACGAACAGCGGGTCCGCCTCTGAAACTGGGTCGGGGCGGACCTGAAGCCATGTACTCAGAACCCTGTCAAGTTCCTCGTCAATTGGTATCGTCGTTGCGCGCTTGCGTTTGTTCGAGGCGGTCCGGCGCTCGCCGTTGTACAGTGACCCCGCAGTGGGTGTATCGTCGACATAGACCGAGTTTGGCCGTCCATCAAGCCGCGGTCGAATTTCACTATCGCGGCCTGCCAGCGAGAGGTCCCGGATGTCGAGATTGCAGAGTTCGCCGGCTCGCATGCCAGTTTTCAGCAGTGTAACGATTGCGGCCCGGTGCAGCGGATGTTCGACGCTCGCGACGAATCCCCGCATCTCTCCTACGGAGATATCCCGTCGTGCAGGGTCGGTATTGATCCGTTCGTCCATCTCTTCGACGACAATCGACATCGGATTCTCGGTGAACTCGTCGACGCGAATCATGTAGTCGTAGAAGCGGTTCAGGTAGGAGGCGTACGTCGCGACTGTGCTTTCTTCGAGTTCACCCCGGAGCTGGTGGATATAGGCCATACAATCACGGTGATTTGCTTCATCAATCGCCAAGTCACGTGAGTCGAGATACTCCGAGAACTCCGTTAAGACCCGCTCATAGGCCACCTGCGTCCGCTCAGACTTCCCTTGGTAGCCAATGTCTTCGATGAAATACTCTACATGAGACTGCTCCGTGGCGGTCTGGTCCATCTCGCTCATGATTCCTCCGCGAGCACATACCCATCTGCACGGCCGCTATACCGTATTTTGTTCGATTCTTGAAGTTCCTGCAGCGTCTCGTCTAATCGGCTTTCGATGTCGTCGGTGAGTGCTGCGAGTAACTCTTCCCACGCCAATGCATCAGCCTCGTTTAACAGTGCGACTACTTCATCACCCAGCGATTCGTCGTCGCCCGAGTCGGTACGTTCTGGCGTCGCGCTCGTCGCCAGTTCGGGGTCGTCGCCAATCTGTCGCCGACCAGCCTGCACCATTGTCCGAACGAACTCGCTGCGGGACATGTCGAGTCGGTCAGCATGGTCGTCCCAGAGTTCTCGTTGGTATGTTGGCACGTAGGTCTGGACGACCGCCCGAGATGTGTCCTGGTCCGATTCTGCGCCCATATGTGCTGTCTCACACGCCTCCTACATTAATCTGATGTCACACACCCATCTAAAAGGCATTATTTGTGCAACTACATCCCTATTAGTGCCATTTCGGAGGATGTACGACCACTATGACCATACGTACACATCTAAATACTCGGTAACCCTTCTGGTTCTCCAGGAGCGTCAGCCAGTTTACTGAAACCTCACCCCGCTGGCCACATTTGGCACCGCTTGATTGATGTGCTCATTTGGCTGTGAACCCGGGGCATTTGATTCAACAAGTAGAATAGAGACGCTATTTTAATTAGGGGTGACTAATCAAGAATCTGGAACCCAAAAGCAACGAGGCCTCACTCTACAGATGATGGTAGCCTGTACTCGACAAGATTGTCTGCTCCTGTCGTAAAAATATGATCTTGTGGCTGGGACCAATTCTCTACCTTTGGCCATGTCCCGCATGTGCAGTCCACTGAGGAATTGGCTGTAGACTATTGCCGCTCTACTGGACACACCTGCCAGCGTGGGGACAATACACCATCGGTCGCTTTGTCGACAACACAGTCAATGAGGCTGGCCGTGGTATACAGACCTCTGGAATTCCGAATTCATTCCAGGCTTCCCCGACCGTAGCATGAGTTCAATACTGTTGGTTGAACGGCACTGTTGCCGAACAGCTCCAATCTCACTCCTGACCGACGGAACCCCAGCTACAAAGCCACTGGTGAGTCATTGGTTACTAATATTGCTGTCCAGAGGTTACGTGATACTGAGAGAAAAACTGTGACTGCACAGACCGACTTTATCCAGTGCTCGACTAGCCCTCGTACACTACGGACGGTATCTGGAGGACTGGGTATTACAGGGGACTTTCACTGGGAGTACTATATCGAATACGGCGGCCGTTTCGCGTGATTGGCGTACCGGGTCTGTAACGGTATGATACTGATGATTAATTTTGACGGAACTTTGCAAGGCGTACTATCAGCATCTGACGGCAAGCGCGACGGAACTGTTGACCACAGACTCGTACCGAGAGCGACATTCTGAGTTCTCGATATAAAAAGGCCGAATAAAATATTAAAAAATATACACTATCACTCAGAGCGTTCTTCGACCTAGAACAGATAAAGTGTATAACGATATATCAACTAGTACTAGCCAATCCGCACAGATTTAGTCGGTAAGGTGTGTGCTACAGACCTGGTCTCACATTCAGCGGGGCCGGGAGTCGATTAGTTACTGCGGGTACGAACGTAACTACACAAGAGCACGGACTAACTCACTGGTGATCCAGCCGACGCTCGTGGCTATTGCTTTCATCTGAGATATACGACTCCACAAGATACCGGACTTGTGGAAGTGTGTTGGGCGGCAATTCGTCAGGAGATACCCAGCGCTTGGCGAGGATGCCTTCTTTCAGATTTTTGCTCGCAGACGTGACGAGCACACAATTATACACAAACCACAGCGAGACGGTGTTGGACGGCCCCGTGTGAGCGTACCAGTAGCGTGTGAGGGTGTCGCCGATAGTTATCCGACACCTGAGTTCCTCGTACAGTTCTCGTTGAAGCGCCGCGGATCGAGACTCGGCTGATTCGACGCCACCGCCAGGAAGGGTCCAGAATGTGGAGCCGTCGGCATGGGCTTCTTTGACGAGCAGGACTTCGTCGCCACGGACCACTAGTGCTTTCGCACTTTCTCTGAGCTGGGGACCAAACGATAACTGCTGCTCAGTTCGACTCGACATACCGCACTGGTTCTAGATGATGACACTAAAGTACAAACTGGATACTTATGACGATATTCAGGAATATGAGTGGTTTTGTTCCTGCAGAGAATCGGTTTTTTATATACTCTACACAGGGAATACGAGAAATATGACAGCCAAGATAGGAATCACAAAACAATGTGTTACAAAACTCTCCAACGACTAGCCACGTTGTAAAGATGCTAAGATTCAAACTACTGCCTTCTTCAAACTGCAGTCTCAGTCTGTGATCCTGTTCCTTCGGACTGCCCTCCGCTGTGTTTAGTCGTGTAATAATAGAATGCTACTATATCCGAGGTACGTATAGGAATTCTATAACCAGAAAAACAATCTAGAATAAAACTCCATTACTAAACCTCGTTCTCCATTAGGAACTATACGAGTTGATCATTGTGGCTGAGGTACGTAATATACTCGCGGTAGATACTCCGGCGGCACAAAAGCGACGATTCCGGCTCTTCCTCGCTGTCCTCGCTGGAATTATACTTGCCCTCCCTCTCATACTCATATCGACGGAACGGTTCTCACTCAGGGCGTACTACGTCATTTCGTTCCTTTGGTTTCTCATTAGCAGTGAAATCTTCGCACCCTCAGACCCCAAGACACCGTGGTGGAGTCGACTCAAGTGGATTAAGCTCCTGGGCTGGATTGTCTTCGCACTCATCATCGCCGAGCGATTCGCTGCGATAGCGTGAGTTTCAAGTATTGAGCTCACACGAGACAGTGCCCAGGCAGGGAGTTGCTAGGCTGGGATATCGACCCAGAGATGAGCGTGCCGATAGGCGTTCTCCGTGCTCGGAGACTCCGGTGGTGAGTCAATGTACAGTAGATACGTCACTCTGAGGTCTGCTCCTGTTAACTCTGGTCGGGCCATCCGTTGTTCACGTGTCGTTTCACCAGGTTCGAGGGTCATCCTGAACTGATAAAGTCTCTCCGTAGCTTGAACTTGGCCCGACTCATCGAATGATTGTAGCAATACAATCACGCTGTACTGTACAGTTTCGCCTTCATTATTGGTGATTTCGACGTGAATCCGTTCTGCCGTATCCTCAGTGAGTTCTTCGGGATACTTGTCGGCGACGAGTTCGCCGGAGTCAGGATCTTCTGCTAATACAGAGAATTCAGTAAAATCCTCGCCACGATCAGCCCCTAACACCGCAACACCGATTCCGGCACCTGCAATGATAAACCCCACAGCCAACAAGACAACAAGCGGCGAGTTCGGTTCCCGTACTTGTGAAAAAAGTGACTGGAGAACTGCACCAATCTTCAGTCCAAACCGTTCCTGTGGCTGCACTAGTCTCCGCCGAACGAATGCAACGACTGTAAGACCCACTGTGGTGGCTCCGACCGCTGCCATCGAGGTGGAGGCCTGTATTTGCATCTGTATCAGCGCCAGACCCAGTCCGAGAAGCGGGACCAGACATGCACTTAGTGCGACGCTCAAAAGGAGACGTTCGATAACAGTGACCCGCCCTTCGATCCCTGTCACTTCGGCTCGGATATCTGCAAAGTTGCCGGTAGTTGTGTTCTTGTGTGGGAAGAGAGCAGCAACGAGTGCATATCCGGGTGCAAAGAGAATTGCGACCAAGCCGACTATCGCTCTGGCAGGAAAGTCACCGAGTTCAACAGTTGCGGTTAAAATCAACCAAGTACCGACTAATCCAACCAGGATAAGATCAGTAGAAACAAAACTTAGTCGGCCCGAACTTCCCGCACTATTTGCCATGCCTGTTTGAATGGGACAAGGTTACAAAATTAATCATCTCCTAACATCGTCTTGTTGTGGACTCACTACGTGTCGAGCTCTCTGGAGCAAGGATTATACTTAAATTTGTTCGTCCACTCGACAGTCGTCGTACCAACATCTGCTGTCTGTCATAAAGAATGCAGCTGGGCAAATCGGAATAAACAGAGGGTAAAATTGGTTCAGAATTCAAAACTTTCGTTCGGGACAGAGTCTTTTCAATACCCCAGATGAAGTATTCAATAGGGCAGGACGCGTTTAGTCTTCTGTAGGGGTAACATGATAAATAGGTCAAAGTCACGAGAATCTCTGGACTGGATATCATCATTGTGGTAAAACCAGTCAGCAAAATAATTTAGTAACGAAAGATGGCTTGCTATCACTAATTCGAAGCTAACCCACTCGCGAAAAAGGGCATCCGGCACGCACGGCACGCAGGTTGCTGGCACACAAGCTGGCTTACCGGGTGGGTCGGATACCAATTATATCTACGAAACCACGGGAAATAAGTGTACCGTGACACGTTCAGGTTTGCCGTCGAACGCGTGTCAGGAATGATTATTTGAGTCTGCTTACTGGGTAGTTTATCATAGATTTGTGAAATTCATGATTTGCTAACAAAGTCCGTCGACAACGTAGATTGGATAATGAGTGTTCCATTGTTCGAGCTTACGAGTTTCCAGCGAGACATCCTATACGTCGCTAGCGACAAAGACGAACCGACGGGACAGGAAATTAAGCAGGAGCTGGAGGGGGAGCTCGAAGAGATCACTCACGGCCGCCTGTACCCGAACCTTGATACACTCGTAGAGCAGGAGTATCTCGACAAAGGGATGATCGACAGACGGTCAAACTATTATGCAGTCTCAGAGAAAGGCGAAATTGAGTTGAAGCGACGACGCGAGTGGGAGAATGAGTACGTCAAATTTGAGTGAGTAATCGAATTAAAGTGTCGTCGAGACCGTCATTATTGAGGCTGTCAGCTGACGGCGCCCGGGGTACGTGTTGTCAGCGCAACAGCCACTTTGTTTGTATCAATAAGTAACCTCTTTCTGTCCGTTAATTTTCTCGCACCCAGCTATCGAGAATTGTCCGGCGGCGAGAACGACAGTGTGGCGGTCCCCTCAACTGACAGTGCTTCGAGCGAACCGGCGAATCGATACGTATCGACTGCCGATGTTTCGGCAATATCAACTTGATTGTCTGTGCCTGTTCTCGGCGCTTTCGGGGACAGTCTGGTGGCAGAGAACGCGTGGGACGTGTCAGTCTCTCTACCATCAAACAACAGTCGATGGGGATACCCACGGCCGACGCTGTTCTTGTCGACCTGATTCCCGTTCAGATACACTTTCCCACCGTCGCCGAGTCTAAAGTCGGTAATCTCACCATCGATAGCGTACGTCGCTGGTTCAGACGCAACTACTCCCTCAGTGTTCTCACCTGAAATCGACTGATTGGTGCGTTTCACTGAGTCCGACTCGAGCCGGCCATCCACGGTAAATTCATACCACGTCGGAGGGTTGATGGTATCGATAGTCACCCTGTCCAATTTCGGGCCTTGCGAACTAGAACACGGCTCAGAACTGGGGAGCTGGCGAGGGCTGATACCAAACGCATCTACGCTCGAATTCGTATACACTCCCGCGCGGCCAGGGACACCAATGCTGGTCTGCTCAATGTTGCACCGTTTTGACTCGCGGATCGTGATGCCGTCACCACCGGACAACTCTAGGGCAGAATTCACAACTGCCGTCCCGTCAGCATTCTCGACAAGCACGATTGTACCCACGGTTCCGTCGCCCCGAACGACCGAATCCCGGAGGGTGAGTGCGCCGACGGACTGGTTGCGCTGGGGCCCCGGAGTCGTTGCACAAACCACGGACTGTCCATTGTTATCAAAGACAACTTCACAATCCTCCAGCTCTAAGGATGTCCCTGAAGCGCTGTTCACTACCGCGGGGAAATCGCTACGCACATCACCAACCCGTACCGTCGAGTTCGAAACAGCAAGTGGGACACCTGAGACGCCCTTATTTCCCGCACCGCTGACTGCGATACCATGCAGCAGGAACGGGCTGTCGGCAGTGGGAACCTCCACTGAAGCGGGGACCTCATTGACGACAATCTTGGATCGTTCGATTCGACTGCCGGGGTTAGTGAGGTGTATTGCGGCAGCGTTGTTCTCGAAAAACGAATCAATCACGCGGACTCTTCCCGAATGCCGAGTGGCATAAACAGCCGCGTTCGGAAATTGTCTCAGGTCACAGTCTCGAACTGTCAGGGTCCCGTTGTGTGACCGTTCGAGGAATATCCCCGGCCGTCCAAGTGCTGGTCGACTAATACAGCCACCAGTCGCCGTGATACCCTCGACGAGCGACTGTTCGGTAGGTGATTCTGTGGCGTGTGAGAGAAGCGGGACGCCACCGGTAGGCCGATCATAGTCACCCAAGAGTTCGATGTCTTTACAAATAACACGGTCTCCAGTGAGCCGAACACCAATACCGCTGTTTGTGGGCCGCTGGTCCAGGGCTATATCCGAGACGTATATCCCATCCATCTCGGTTGCTTCGAGAAGGTAGCCTGTGCTCTCGTTTGCTGTGCTAAAAGTTACATTTTCACCGACCCCCTCGAACCCCCGAGTTCCGTTCCGTATTGAACTCTCTGTCCCTCCATCGAATCGGTAGCTCCCATCCGGAAATTGTATGAGGTCACCGTCTGCTGCCTCTCCAAGGCCTACGTCAATTGGTTCCTCGCCAGTTGGGTCCATACCGAGGTCGTCAATAGCGTCTTGGGACCGTTTGAACTCAATCCCGTGACGTGAGACTGTTTTTGCCGATGACCCAGTAACTATCCCCCCCGGAAGTGTCGATACCGCAGTAACTCCTAACTTCAGGTATGTCCGTCTATTGAGGGCCGAGCAGTCCCCTCCGACGGACGTGGGGTCGCTCATATC
>JAQCNR010000430.1 GCA_028274925.1 Halovenus sp. | reverse complement strand
CAGGTACAAAATAAAGTGGCTCTGTCGCGGACGTACACGCATGAATGGTGAGGACATCGACAACGTGGATAAGGCCATCCTTCACGCGTTGCAGGAGGACGCCCGCAACAGTTCCTCGGGGGATATCGCAGAACGGACGGGGACCTCCGACAGCACCGTCCGCAAACGGATTCAGCGTCTCGAAGCCGACGACATCATCAAAGGCTACAGCGCGGACGTGGATTACCAGCAGTCGGGCTATCCACTCCGAATGCTGCTGTTTTGCACCGCGCCGATTCCCGACCGTGGCGAACTCATCGACGATATTCTGGAGATTTCGGGGGTTGTCTCCGTCCAGGAACTGGTCACGGGCGAGCAGAATCTCCTCGTCACTGCCGTTGGCGAGTCTGACGACGACATTACGCCTGTTGCACAGGAACTGCTCGACATGGGGCTGACCGTCGCCGACGAAGTCCTCGTCCGCAGCCACCGAACCACGCCGTTCGACGAGTTCGACTCCTAGACGAACGATTCCTGACCGCTCTCGACTCTGGTTCTGACCCGCTCTCGGCAACAACTGCCGTCATACCGCCGAATCGTGGTCCCGGTTCACATATTAGGAGCGTAATATAATTACTATGTTATCTGAGTGTGCTTTTTGCGAACGAACTGGTAATATAAAAAGCTTTATTGCCTAATCTGTTCGTATAGTTGAGTAGACAGACCGACCACTGCGACCTCGGGCTGGTCGGGCACAAACGCAGACGATGACACAAAAGACGCAGCGTTCGACGGTGGGACAGCTTCCGACGCCAGAGACCGAGTCCTCGCCCGTGGCGGTCGTGCTGACACGGCTGGCGTGGACGCTCTGGCTGGGCAGTATCGCCGCGCTGACGGCCTTTCTCTTCCGGGGTCGACCGTGGGAACTGCCGGGCGTGACCGTCGACGGCCTCACAGTCATCATGTGGCTCACAGTCACCTTCTTCAGCGCCATCGTGCACAGCTACTCGCGGCGCTATCTCGCCGGGAGCAAGACTGCCGAGGCCTTCTTCGGGCGCGTGTTCGCGTTCACGCTCGTGGTGATGGTGTTGGTTGCAGCCGACCACTTCCTCCTGTTCGGGGCCGCCTGGCTCGGGATGGGGCTGGTGATGGCCGGCCTGATTGGGACGCTCTCGGCGTGGCCACAGGCCCAAGCCGCGGCGACGCTCGCCCGCCGGTATTTCCTTGCGAGTACTGCTGCACTTTCGGCGGCACTCCTCGCGCTCTGGATTGGGACTGGCGCAACGACGGTGTCTGGAGTCACGGCGGCCGCGGAGTCGACGCCGCTGGTGGTCGCCGCTGCCGGGGCGCTCGTCCTCGCGGCGATGATTCAATCTGCACTGCTCCCCTTCCAGTCGTGGCTGCTCTCCTCGATGACCGCACCGACGCCGGCCTCGGCGCTGATGCACGCGGGCTTCGTCAACGCTGGCGGCGTCCTGCTCGTCCGCTTTGGCGGTGTTGTCACCATCGAACCCGCAGTTATGCTGGCAGTCGTCGCTCTCGGTGCAGTCAGCGCGCTCGGTGGGAAACTCCTGAAGACGGTCCAGACAGACGTGAAGGGCGAACTCGGCTGTTCGACCGTTGGCCAGATGGGCTTCATGCTCATGCAAGCCGGTCTGGGCTTCTTCGGGGCTGCAATCACCCACCTCATCCTGCACGGCTTCTACAAGGCCTACCAGTTTCTCAGCGCAGGCGGAGTAGTCTCCCAGCAGTCACCGACCAAATCGAACACAGCCCGCTTGACGGGACCAGCCGAGGCAGCGCTCATCATCTTGACCGCCATCGCCGGCGGTGCGCTGTTCGCTGGCCTGACCGGCAAGGGGACGAAACTCGACGGCGGCTTGCTGCTCGTCCTGATTGTCGTTCTGACTGTCCTCCACGCTGCCCGCGAGGTGACGACTCGCCCGGCGCTGCCGGCAAGTGTCCGGTACGTCGGCGTTCCGCTGGTTGCCTTGCCGGCAATCGCCCTGTATGCTGGCGTCTACCGCGCCATCGAGGGACTGCTCCCGGTGGCAGCGCCACCAATTGAACTGACGATTATCCACGGTATCGTCGCCGTGGCCTTCCTCGGGGCGTATCTGGCTATCGAAAGTGGGCGCTACAAGCGCAGTGAGCGCCTGTACGTGTTCTTGCTGAACGCCACGCAGCCACCGACCGACACGCAACTGACCACCACGGAGGAGTACAATGAGTACTAACGGCGCAATCGAGGACTGTATCGACTCGGCAGCCGAGACAGTTGGCGCTGTCTGGCCGCTGCACTCATTCGTGACGGCCAACCCACTCGCTGGCTTCGAGGACCAGCCATTTCACGAGGCTGTCGGCGAGGTCGAAGCGCTACTCGGTGCCGACGGCTACCCCGAGCCGTCGGTGTTCCGCCGCGCCTACGAGGATGGCCGCATCGACACCGAGGCCCTCGAAGCGAATCTCGCTGCCCACGACTACGAGACAGATCCAGAAGCGAGTCTCGACGCGATGGACGAGTCGACCACGGACTCGATGCTCCCGGAGACGGAGGCCGTCGACACTGTGCTCTCGAAGTGGCTAGCTGCCTTCCTCGACGAAGGCCGGGCGGCGTGGCCGATGCCCAACCGTGAAGCTGGCTTCTACGACGCCTTCCGAAACGTTGCTGCCCGCGACGGTGAGATTCCAAATAGCGACGCGATTGCGGACCTGCCCGACGACCCGAGAGAGGCGATTCGTGACGCCCTGGCCGCCCACCCGACCGACGAGTGGCGAGACATCTTCGAGGCCCAGTTGGCTGCACTCCCGGGCTGGACCGGCCTGCTCAAACAGCGCGCCGCCGACGAGGGCGTGTGGCAGTCAGCCTACCCAATCACGCTGACGGGCTATCTGGCTGCCCGGTTGGCGATGGTCGAAGCGTTCGACGCGACGCTCGCCCCTGAAGAGGCGGTCGAACCCGACAAATCGGTTCCTCGCGGTGAGTGCTGGCTCGGGGCGTGGGAAGACAGCTACCGCGACGAACTGGTCGGCCCGATTACCGACGCCAGCGAATCACTGGGCGAGACTGACGAGGAGCGCCCCGACGCACAACTAGTCTTCTGTATCGACACGCGCTCTGAGATCATCCGCCGCCGCGTCGAGGCCACCGGAACCTACGAGACCAACGGCTACGCTGGCTTCTTCGGTATCCCGATGCAGTA
The DNA here is from genome assembly GCA_028274925.1 of Halovenus sp. Taxonomy (GTDB): domain Archaea; phylum Halobacteriota; class Halobacteria; order Halobacteriales; family Haloarculaceae; genus Halovenus. Next base: position 2,190 of record JAQCNR010000430.1, on the reverse strand, counting down.
CTCTGGCTACAACTCCTCGGTCTCCGTTGACGCGTGCCCGCCGATTGTCGACGCCCAACACTACGTCACCGAAGAACCAACCGATGGCGAGAACGAAGAGAGCTACGACCGCTGGCAGGCCCTGCTCGACACCGGAAAGACGGCACTCAAAGGCCTGCGCTCGAACGCCGCGACGGCGTTCAGCTTTGTCGAAAGTACGGGCGTCGGCTACGCTGGCGCACTCGCGGCCCGCACGCTGGTCCCGGGCCGAGTTCGTGGCTTGCTTGGCGCTGCTGGGGACCGCACTCCCGACGACCACACTCACTGCGCGCCCACGCTCGACCACGATTCCGACGCTGGTCACGACCTTCCGCAAGGACTCACTCTCGACGAACGCGTCGAGTACGCCGCGACGGCATTCGAGTTGATGGGCATCGAAGCGTTCGGTCGCCTGTTCGTCTTCACCGGCCACGCCAGCGAGACGGCGAACAATCCGTTCGATTCGAGTCTGGACTGTGGTGCCTGCGCTGGCAACCCCGGCGGCCCGAGTGCGCGCGTCCTTGCGACAATCTGTAACGACGAGGCTGTTCGTGAGCGCCTCGCTGAGCGCGGTATCGACGTGCCCGACGATACGGTCTTCCTCGCCGGCCAGCACAACACGACGACCGACGACATCGACCTGTACGCGGGCGATGTTCCAGAGAGTCACGCCGCCGACCTCGCGCAACTGCGCGACGACCTCGAAACCGCTCGAGCAACGGCCGCCGCCGAACGCGCCGGGGATATGGGCGCAGCCACGAGCAACGGCGTGGCCGAAACCGACCGCCGCGCTGGCGACTGGGCGGAGACTCGCCCAGAGTGGGGGCTGGCGGGCAACGCCGGATTCGTCATCGGCCCTCGCGAACTCACCGACGGACTGGACCTCGACGGTCGCGCATTCCTGCACTCCTACGATTGGCGGACCGATACCGACGGCGACGCGCTCGAAGCCATCATTGGTGGCCCGATGGTCGTCACCCAGTGGATCAACACGCAGTACTACTTTGCGACAGTCGACAACGCGGTCTTCGGGAGTGGCTCGAAGATTACCCACAACCCCGTCGGCAACGTCGGCGTCTACCAGGGCAACGGCGGTGACATCATGACCGGGCTCCCGCTGCAATCGCTGACCGCTGCCGACGACGAACCGTACCACCAGCCACTGCGCCTCTCGACGGTGATTCACGCACCCGTCGAGCGTGTCACCGAGATTCTCCGCGACAACGAGGCGGTGGCCGAACTGCTGGACAACGACTGGCTCTCGCTGACCGTCGTTGACCCGCTTCAGGACCACGCAGCCTTCGAGTACGAGTCCGACTTCGAGTGGACGTTGCTGTCCGCGGACGAATCGGTGCCCGAGCAGATGCCGACCCCCGCGGCGGCCGACGACTGACTCCTGTTCGGGTCATACTGACAGCAGTTCACGAATCCGGAAGATTCAGTTTGTCGAACCGAAGGCTGTCTTTCTGATTGGACAATCTTAACTACGAAAAGAGCCAACTGCACGTTGATGAGCAAAACTAACCAAGAATGGTGGCCGGAAAGTCTAGACCTGACCAGTCTCGACCAGAACGCCCGCCAGTCTGACCCCCGCGGTGAGGACTTTGACTACACGGAGGCCTTCGAGTCTCTCGACTACGAGGCCCTGAAGTCTGACCTCGAGGACATGATGACAGACTCGAAAGACTGGTGGCCGGCGGATTACGGCCATTACGGACCGCTGTTTATCCGAATGGCCTGGCACAGCGCCGGCACCTACCGAACGACCGACGGCCGTGGCGGTGCGGCCGGCGGCCGACAGCGCTTCGAGCCACTGGGCAGTTGGCCGGACAACGCCAACCTCGACAAGGCCCGACGCCTGCTCTGGCCGATCAAACAGAAATACGGCGACCAGATTTCCTGGTCCGACCTGATTCTGCTCGCGGGCAACGTCGCCATGGAATCGATGGGCTTCGAGACATTCGGTTTCGCCGGCGGCCGCGAGGACGCCTTCGAGGCAGACGAGTCCGTCGACTGGGGACCAGAAAAGGAACTCGAGTCCTGGGACCGTTTCGACGCCGAAGACTTCCTGCAGAGTCCGCTTGGGGCGACCGTGATGGGCCTGATTTACGTCAACCCAGAAGGCCCCGAGAGCCAACCTGACCCCGAGTGGTCGGCCGAGCGTATCCGCAC
>JAQCNR010000394.1 GCA_028274925.1 Halovenus sp. | reverse complement strand
AGACAGGAAAGGCGGCAGCGGATGACACGTCGGACAACGTCATTATCTCCGGGTCCGACGGCGGCAGCGACAGCGGCGACACGACTATCGTGCAGGGCGGCGGGGGCGAGGCTTCCCCGAACAACGAAACGAGCGCAGACAGCACCAGTGGAGACACTTCGGAGGGAGCCGTCTGTCCGAACTGTGGAACCGGCATCTCGACTGGCGACGACTTCTGTCTGAACTGCGGGGCCGACATCTGACCACTCATGACCACAGCAATCGACACCCACTGCGAGACCGCACTCGAGTCGCCGTACTCCCGGGACCGGGCCGAGGCAATCGAGGAGCTCGTCGGACTGTTTCCGGATGCAACTGACGACGGAAAGCGCAGAGTGCTGGAGACGCTCCGGCAGGTGGCACACGAATCATCCTCGCGGAGCGAGCGTGACCTCGCCCGCGAGACGTTGACCGAGTGTTTCGAGGCTGACCCCGCGGCGGCCGCGCCGGTCGTCGTCGACACGTTCGTCGACATCGCAGCGGACTCGAAGTTCTCCGACGAGCGCCTCGACGCTATCGACCGGCTACGGGCCTGTTATTCCGACCTCAACGAGCGCCGCCGGGAGACTGTCGGAAAGACACTCGCCGACATCGCGGGCAACGCAACCTACGAGGACGAGCGCCGGCGAGCGCGGCAGCGTCTCTCGGATATCTCCCGCGACGAGCGGGCCGAATCGAGCGACGGGGACAGTGCAGGCGATGCAGTCGGCTATCTCGGCGAGTCACTGGCCGAGCACCTCGAACAGGCCGCAGACGAGGTCAGCGAGGAGTGTCTTCAGCGTGCCGAGGAGGTCAGCGAGTTCGTCCACGAGAACCCAGTCGACGACGGGTCGTACGAGACTGTGCGCGAGGATATCGACGCACTCGTCGAGCAACTCCAGGTCGTGCCGACCGGCGACGAACTCGACGCTGACCGGCAGGAGCGTGTCGAGCGCCTCGCCGGGCGTGTGGGGCGACTGTACACACGTGGGTAGGGGCACAACACTTTCGTAGCTGACACTCACTGGCTGACATATGGGATTCGAGACAGTGTCTCTAACCGACGTGGGTCCCGAGCGGAACCACAACGAGGATTCGGTCTACCACGGACCGGTCGAAAACACACGACACGACGACACACGATACAGCGGGACGGTCAGCGACGTTGCAATCGTCGCCGTCGCTGACGGAATGGGGGGCCACCGAGCAGGCGACGTTGCAAGCGAGGAAGCGCTCGACGCGTTCGTCGAGTATCTGGAGACCAACGAGTGGGATACAACCGAGGAGGCTCACCGAGACGTGCTGACGGCAGCCGCGCGGGCGGCGAACGAGCACCTACGCGAGATGGTCGCGGAGAGCCCCGAACTCGAGGGGATGGGGACGACGCTCGTTGGAGCCATCTTGGAGGATGGGGCTGCGACGCTCGTACACGTCGGAGACAGCCGTGGCTACCACCTCTACGACGGCGATATCGACCAGGTGACCACCGACCAGTCGTTGATC
>JAQCNR010000383.1 GCA_028274925.1 Halovenus sp. | reverse complement strand
CCCGCATCGTCGCTTCCGTCGCGTCGACGCCGCTGACAGTCCCGTCGTCGATGACAGCCTCAGCGAAGTCGGCCCGATGAAGCTCTGTTTCGACGAGCGTGCTGTCAGTGAGCGTCGTCTCTCGGAGGCTCCCATCGGGCAGCTGTGTCGCTCTGAGTGAGACCGATTGCATGTCTGCCCCGTCCAGAGACACCTCCGAACAGTCACTCTCGTCGAGCCGGGTGCCGTGGAGCGTACAGTCGTCCAGCGTCGCCCCGGATAGCGTCGCGGCCCGAACGTCGGCATCAGACAGGTCGGCACTGCGTATCTCCGCACCGACTAGTGTGGCACCGTCCAGACACGCTTGGGTCATGTCCGTGGCCGTAAGGGTCGCCTGCGAGAAGTCCACGTGCTGTAACGAAGCAGCCACGAAACTCCCCGATCGGAGAGTGGCGTTGCTGGCGTCCGTATCGTTGAGTATCGCCCGGTCGAACGTCGCATCTGGGAGGACACTCTCGACAAGCGTTGTGTCCGACAGCATCGCCTCGCGGAAACACGTCTCGGCACCGGAACACGATTCGAGCGTCGCCCCGACCAGGTTCGCGCTTGCGAAGGTCGCGTTCTCGACGGTAGCGCCGGCGAGCGAGACACAGCGGAGCGTCGCCCGTGAGAAGTCGGCGCCGGTCACCGTCGCGTCGGCGAGGTCGGCACCGCTCGCCGTGGCCCCGAGTAATGTCGCCCCGGGGAGGTGCTCGCCGGTGAGATCGACATCGCGCAGGTCGACCCCGTCCAGGGATGCGCGTGAGAGGTCGACATCCGACAGCGACGTCGTAGTCAAATCCGTCCCACGGAGTGACGCCCCGATTAGTGATACATCCTCGAACCGCACATCTTCGATGAGTGCACCCTCAAAGTCCGAGCCATCGAGGGTTGCGCCGGTGAAGTCGGTTTCGTCGAGTATCGCGTCTGTGAACGATGCGTCTTCGCCGTCGATGTCGACACAGGACGACCCGCGGACGGTTGCGCCATCGAGCCGCGCACCGGAGAGGATTCCTCCGGCCAGTGTCGTATCGACGAGTTCCGCGCGAACAAATGTGGCCGCCGGAAGGTCGGCGGCCGAGAGCGACGCCCCCGTCAGCGTCGCATCGACGAAGATAGCCGAACCGGCGTCGGCATCGTCGAGGACAGCCCGACGGAGGTCCGCGTCCTGGAGGTTGGTCTCGGTCAGTGATGCTCCACAGAGGTTCGCGTCCCGGAGGTCAGCACCGGAAAGCGACGTACCTGACAAATTGATGTCTGTCAGTACCGCTCCCGACATGTCGATGTAGTCGAGGGCCGCCTCATCGAACGTTGCGTGGCGAAGTGAACACCGAGACAGCTCGATGTCTGTCGGCAGTGACCACTCCTCCAGTGTCGCGCTGTCGAGTACCTCCGCTGGTCGCTTACCGACCGCTGCTGTCGTCGTCTCGCCGACGTTCAACGCTCGGTTCGCTGCGGTCTCGCGGTATGTATAAAAGTCGTCGACTTGATCGGCTGTAACAAGTGTGGAGTGCCAGAGACACCGGTCAGAGTCCCTCCAAGTCGGTCGATAGCAACAGCTCTGTGGTGAGACTCGGCTCTCGTCTCCGTCGGTAGTCTCTATCGACGGAGCGTGCCCACAGCGGTCGTCTGGTGGCTCCCTCATACGTATCCATCTCCTATTAATGCAATAAACGTTTTTTCTCTACTATATCACCTTATAAGTACACCTCCAAAGATGATTTAAACAGTGTGGGAGATAGAACGCATACATCGTCCTGAGACACATGAGCTACGAAAAGACATCCGACAGAGAGGTCGACGAGAATCCAGCACAGAAGACGTCCGAAACGGAACACCGAGACCAGTCCACCGGAGAGCGGACGGCCGGTGTTGCGCCGGCACAGTCCGAAAGCAATGAGGAGCAGGCGACACCGGCGGGTGTCGCAGACCCGAAACCGGACCGGGAGCCGGTCTCGATTGCCGAGTTACTCCCCTCTGAGGCTGACCAAGCGAGCCTCGTGACTGTCTCCGGTGATGCCCTCCCCGATGTTGCACATGCTGCGCTCGACGCCGGCGGCGAAGCGCCGAGCAACGACGTCAAAGCGGCAGTCGAAGAACAACTTGGCCAGCCCGTCGCAGATGTCCGTCTCCACGCCGGGCAGAAAGCGACCGAAGCGACCGAGGCACTCGGTGTGCACGCGTTCGTCCTCGATACAGATGTCGTTGTCAGCCAGCATATCCGCGATTCGCTCGGTCGGGAGGAAACGCACCTGCTCGCACAGCATCTCGTCAACACCGCCGGCGGGAGCGGTGCGCCCGCGGTGCTTGCTGAGGGCGGGGCCGCGGCCGAGAACGCTACCGGAGACGAGTGAAAGTTAGAGACGACCGCAAAGAACACCGTCAGGGAGGTGTCGATGCACCCCAAAGCCAATCTGCAACTGACTATAGACACCAAACTACGACTGTCGTCTGCTTGAATTTACTATCTGAGATGGACGGAAAGATTAAATCGTAGGCGGGAACAAACCGAGACAATGCGGTCTCGACCGACCGACTCGAAGAGAGAGTCGAAATCCGACGAGTCGGCACGCAGCTCTGATACGCTCTCGACGGCGAACGCTCGGACTGGGAAGGTGAGTACGGCTGGTGTCGTGGTCCAGCGGAAGACATCGTCGCGCAGCCAATCGTCGCGTGGAGCGTCACACGACTCCGACAGCGACGTTGTTCCTAACAAAATCGACCTGTGGAACGAGCGCTCGGTCCACCGCAGCAGGCTCAACGCCTACCACGACGGACTCGACGAAGACGACGCGCAAGTCCCCGAGAGCGTCCGGAAAGTCGTTTCCTCGACGGGTCACTCGCTCGAGACATCGGTCCAACGGACGATGGAGTCCCGGATGGGGGAGGACTTCAGCGACGTCCAGGTTCACACTGGCCCGCGAGCGGCCAAAGCCGCCGAAGACATCAACGCCAAAGCGTTTACCGTCGGGAACCACGTCGCGTTCAATCGCGGCGAGTACGACCCGTCGTCGGCGGAAGGTCAGCACGTTATCGCGCACGAACTCGCCCACGTTCGGCAACAAACGGATGGGACGGTGTCGATGCTCCCGCAAGACGATGTCGAGTTAGAGATCGACCCGGACCCGGAGCTCGAACGGGAGGCCGAGGAGACCGCCCAGCGGGTGATGGCCGGCGGCGAGCTAGATATTCAGTGTATGCGCGAGACGGACGTACACGTTCAGCGAATGGTTCCGGGAGGGGGGCTGGGACTGACAGTGGGTGCGGCACCGATTGAATCGATAGAACGGTCGGGACAAAACTCCAGGATACCGAGTAGACTACAACAGTCGGCGACAGGGAGACAACGGTCGCCACAGCGCGGAATTCTGTCGCAAGACCCACCCTTGCAGCCAGGACGGAGACCGCCGACGTCGGGACCATCGGCGCCGAGACCATCGACGTCGAGACCACTGACGAATCAGGGGTCTAGGACTGCACAGGGAGCACCGTCTGACCGGTTCAAAACGGATCCGTGGGCGTTACGAGACCAAGCGAGGGTGCGGAAGGAACAAGAGAACAGAGAGAAACAACGGCTGGAAGAAGAAAAAGCACGAGAGAAAGAAAAAAACCGCGAGTGGTGGAAGATTGCTGAAAAACGATTAGAAGGAGAGGATGGCGTACCCGGCGTTGCCGAAGAGGCGCCCAAAGCTTGCTGGCTGGCGGCTATCCAGGCGGGGCTAGTCGTCGAAGGAAAGGATACGACCGGTCTCATTCAGGTTCTCAAGCGGTATGGGGAGAAAGAGTACACTAACGACCATTTCGAGGGTGCGATAAATAATGCAAAAATATCCGGCACAGGGACTGAACGAGAAATACGACGGGCAGCGAGAAAGTTAGTGAAAGAGGATATAAGCTCGATACTTACGCAGGAACAACAAAAGGGAAGCAAGAAGGACGGTACCGAGAAAACGTTGGGTGAACTTGCGTTAGCTTATATGAAACTCATGGAGGATCTCGGAGTAGCGGAGGCATCCTCCAGAAACCCCAATCAGCTGAGAAAGCTGGAAGCTGGAAGAATTGTCGCGAGAAATCTAATTAAAATAGCTGCCGGTAAGAATGAAGGGATTAAAAATATCGCAAAGAAGGGTTGGAAAGGCGCAGAAGTCGACGAAGATGAGGGTGTAGATGATGGTAATGAAACATCTTCGAAGGACGCTTACACGAAAATATATGCAAGTAATCTATCATATATTAAAGATAGATTTAAAGGAATTGTCAGACAGCGGGGACTACCGTTGCTAATTGCGGCAAATAGCTGGGTGTATCACGATAACACTAATCATATGCCTAATGGGTCGTGGCACATGCTCCTTGTGTATGCCTTCGACGAGGAGAAAGAGATAGTCGGCTACAGAGAGGGTCAGGGACCAGATAACGAGCCAAAAACGCTGTCCCTGGATAAGTTTATGAGGACGCTTAACACTGAAAAGAAGCATAAACATTGGGAAGGTAATTGGAAAAAAGGAAGCGGTGCGTGGAAGATATCTACGTTCGATGTCAACTCTAAATACAAACCGGGTCTCGTGCCTGACACTCCCGGAGAGTTGCCCAGAGAACTGTAGCTGTTCGAATATTTCCTCCGCTCACAGTCGACTCCCACTAATGTCGGCTACGCCTTAACTGCGGGACTCGTCCGGATTGGCGTCGTCTCGTCCGGTTCCGTCGGTCCCGGTCTGACGCGTAACGGTACACAGCGACGGCAATCCGTCGCATGGTGATTGTTGTCGCGATTCACCGGGACGCGCCGACTCTGGCGTCGATGGGCTGATGGGGGAAGTCAGCCCGGTGTAAGGACCAGTGGATGCGTTGGACAAAGAAGAAATTAGAGGCGATACTCCAGCTTCGGCTGGTGACGTACCTGATCTAGAAACCTCCCAATTGTTCCTCGACGAACCGCCTCAGCGTTCGACGAAAACAGCAATCAGCTAGGACCTCTCAATTGAAAGCACCAGAGACAAACTCCATACCGCTTTGTGACGCGACCAGCCGATTGAAAAAACTAGCTCCATTCGGTGGATTATTTACGGTTATATCCTGTATAGCTGGATTCGCACAGCGTATTTGACGTATCAAAATGGCGGAAGTAATTAAAGCGGTGGAAGCGACAGTTTAGACCCTGGCTCGAGATTTCGCGGGTTATCGATGTCGTTCGCATTCGCAATAGTCCGCCAATGTGAGGTGTCGCTATATTCCTCTTCGGCAATCTGCCAGAGGGTATCGCCTTCAGACACCGTCCACACCTTCATTTTGTCCGTCGACTCGTGTTTTATTTTGGATTTCTGCTGCTTGGACTCTTTGTACTGTTTGAAGGTCACATCGACCCACGCGCGCACTGGCGTCCCGTCCGAGAGGAATCTTGTAAACCGTTTGTTTGCCTGGACGAGCTGTGCCTTGAAGTCCAGCCCGCCGCCCCACACGAACCGGCACAGTGGGGGCGCGTGGAGTTCGCCGTCGACTTCCAGCAGCCAGTCTATCTTCTTGATGTACTGTTCACGGACGTCTTTTTCGGTCTTCGTCGTATCGAAGAACAGCTCCATCGATAGCGTGTCCGCGACGCCGCTGGTAAACTGCGTAATAGGAGTGTTCAACAGCGTTTTGTGTTCGCTGTACCCGACGCTCTTTTTCAGTTCGTACTCCTGTGGATTGAACGCACACTCAATCTTCTTATTCGAGTTTTTTCCGTTGACTATCTTGATATACGCTTTCTCGAGTGATCCACTTGTCATTTAAGTCCCCTCCGTCGCTTCTCCCGTTCGAGTTTCCTTTCGAATTCGCGATACAGTTTGCCGACGATGCGGTCGGTCGCAGACGGCGATGCGAGTACGTCACCGAGGTCGATGTCGTCTGACGTCCGTTGTTCTTCCCTCCCTGCTGACGTTGGATGTCGGTCGTTGGTTGCAGGGATATCGGGTGGTTGTGGTTTGGGCCGTGCCTTTGGCTCATGCTGCGCACCAGGGTAATTGTTTCGCTGTCTGTTGGAATGTAATGACTCTTCGGAAGCCGAGTACGGCGACTCTCTGGACCAGACCTGGTCACCAGACAATCCCTGCTCCTGTGGCCCTGGGTCGCGTGTTGGTGGCCCGGACTGCGTTGGCGGACTCGGCACGTCGTTCCGCTGTTGCCCGCTCTGTGTCGGCGGTTGCTGCTGTGTCGGACGTGCCGACTGTTCGGCCGATGTACGCTGTCGTTGCCGGTTGGTAGCGGACTGGCGTTGCTGGTTATGAGGACCCTGATATCTGTATGAGAGCGACAGGTCGTTGCCGTTCCGCTCTCGGTCGGCCGCTGTCGGTTGCTTGCCGGCGTCCGGCGCGCCCCCGGGCGGATTGGGCAGCGTTCGTGACTGCACTTGGGAGCGCTGTTGGCCTGTCATGTTGCCCGTCCCCTCGGTCGGCGTCGGACGTTCGGCCGGTTCGGTGGAACCCGACGCCTGCGAGCCCGCCGCTCGCGCGTCGCCGCCGCTCGGCTCCGAAGGTGACCGTGATATCGCTGTGTCTGTCGATACCACGCTAAGTGTCCCGTCACGCGGTGTCGAGAATCCACCCGACGGTGTATGGCCGGCTTCGGCCGCCGTTGGCTGTGTCGTGACGAATTCCGGGTACGAGGACTGTCGACTGACCGTCCCCGTCGCCTGCGTGGGCGGGTCACGAGCCGGGCCAGTCCAGTTCCGTTCCGAGACGTGTGTCTGCGGGGTGTCCGTCGAGCCAGTTGCGGTGGCATCTAGAGCCGTCCGGCTGGGCATCGACGTGGCCGTGAGTGCGTTCGGTGTGTCGAGTGTCCGCATGTCCGAGCTCGGGTGCAGGCGGTTCGAGCCCCTCGGTCCGCTCACCTCGGCAGCAATTCGGGAACTGTCGCCGGAGCGGTTCCGATCTGTCCCGGGTGTGTCGGGTTGCTGGCCGGCACGCGGTCGTGCAACCCGCAGCGACGACCCTCCCGTCGCCCCTGTCGATGCTCCCGAGGACGTTGTCTCGGGCGTCGCCGACGTTTCGCTCGCTACCGCATCGGGTCCACGGGATGACTCTCCCGGCGACACCGTCGCCGTAGCGGGCAGTCGATGGACAGTGAGTCGTTCAGCCTCCCCGGTCCTCGCGACCGACG
>JAQCNR010000381.1 GCA_028274925.1 Halovenus sp. | reverse complement strand
GTACGTGCCACCGGAGTATGACGGCCCGCTGCCGGGGAGTTCGCCGATGGGACTGAACTACCGATTGGAGCGGTCCGAGTGGCCACCGTGTTGTGACTGGTCGTTCGAGTCAGGCTGGGAGGGTGGAGACTGTCGCTGGCCCGAGTTGGTCGAGTCGGTGGGGCGGCGGGTGTTCGGGTCCGGAGCACCGCCGTTGGCGGCGGCCTGTGTCGGTTTTGGCTGTCCCTCCTCAACCGCCGGGACAGCGACGTTACCCAGCGCGTCGGTAATGACATCTGCCGGCTGAATCTCGCGGACGCTCGCGTCGGCGTTCAACACGAGGCGGTGGGCGAACACTGGGTGTGCCATCTCCTTGATATCGTCTGGGACGACGTAGTCTCTGCCAGCGACGGCGGCACGGGCGCGGGAAGCCTCGAACAATCGCTGGACGCCACGGGGAGAGATACCGACCTCGACGCGGTCGTCGAAGCGCGTCCACCGTCCCAGTTCGATGATGTAATCGCGGAGGCGGGGGTCGACATCGACGTGTTCAGGGACCTGCTGGAGTTGTCGAACCTGTTCGGCGTCGAGCACCGCCTCGATGGAGGGCGTCCGTTCGCTCCGGTCCGCGCGGCGGTCGAGCAGCAGTCGTTCGCCGTCGGCCTCGGGGTAGCCCAGTGAGGTCTTGATCATGAACCGATCACGCTGTGCCTCGGGCAAGCCGAAGGTGCCCTCCTGCTCGACCGGGTTCTGTGTCGCAATGACGAAAAACGGGTCAGGGAGCGGGTAGGTTTCGCCGTCGACAGTGACCTGTTTTTCGCCCATCGCTTCCAGCAGGGCAGCCTGCGTTTTGGGCGGGGCGCGGTTGATTTCGTCTGCGAGAACGACGTTCGCGAAGATTGGGCCCCGCGAAAACTCGAACTCGCCGCTTGCGTCGTTGTAGATATTCGAGCCTGTGATGTCAGCCGGAAGCAGGTCCGGGGTAAACTGGATGCGCTGGAATGAAAGCCCGAGCGCGGTGGCAAAACTCCGTGCTGTCAGTGTCTTTCCTGTTCCCGGAACGTCTTCGAGAAGGACGTGACCCCGGGCGAGGATTCCAGTCAGGGTAGTGCGGAGAAACTGCCGGTCGGCGATGACCGCCTCGCTGATTGCGCCGATAACCTGCTCGGAGCGCTGGCCGGCCGTCTCGTGGTCCATACACACACGTCAATGGTACGCGAGCAAAAGTCTCCTGCTTCTGAGAGAGTGGGTGCCGTCGCGACAGTGTTGTTGAACAATGTAACTTCGAGTGCGAGTGCATCAAAACATTGTACGATGTTTTATTACCACTGGCCTGCAAGCGCGGAGTAGATATGACAGCCCCAAACACAGAGCCGTTCAGTGTCGACGGAAAGAGTGCGATAATCACCGGCGCTTCCAGCGGTATCGGCCGGTCGATTGCCGAGGAGTTCGCCGCTGGCGGCGCAAACGTCGTCATCTGTTCGCGCGAGCAGGACAACGTCGACCCGGTTGCCGAAGAAATCAACGAGAGCGAGCGCCCGGGCGAGGCGCTGGCAGTCGAGTGTGACGTGACCGACCGCGAGGCCGTCGAGGCACTCGTCGAGGCTACCGTCGAGGAGTTCGGCGGCGTCGATACCCTCGTCAACAACGCCGGCGCGAGTTTCATGGCCGGGTTCGACGACATCAGCGAGAACGGCTGGAAGACTATCGTCGATATCAACCTCCACGGCACCTATCACTGCACGCAAGCGGCGGCCGACCACCTCGAAGAGAGCAACGGGACGGTCATCAACTTCGCAAGCGTCGCGGGCCAGAGGGGCGCACCCTACATGAGCCACTACGCCGCTGCGAAGGCTGGCGTCATCAACTTCACCTCGACAGTTGCCCACGAGTACGCGAGTCGGGGCATCCGTGTCAACTGCATCGCTCCTGGCTTCGTCGCCACGCCCGGCGTCGAGTCCCAGATGGGCGTCAGCGCCGACAACATCGACCGCTCCAAAGTCGACCGCCGAATCGGACTGAGCGAAGAGATTGCCGACATCACGCAGTTCCTCGCCAGCGAGGCTTCCTCGTACATCATCGGCGAGACGATTACCGC
>JAQCNR010000377.1 GCA_028274925.1 Halovenus sp. | reverse complement strand
GGAGAGCTTCGCTCTCCCGAGCAATCGGGCGCGAAGCGCCCGATGACGGCCCCTTTCAGCCCCACCCTGTTGCTCGTGACACAAGCCACCGTGGGTGGGACTGAAACGGCGGGGGCTTTCTGGTTCTACGAATCCGCTGTCGCTCAACTGTCCTGAACTCTAAATCCGCACCAGCGTCTTGATTGCGTCGCGGTTGTCCATCGCCTCGTATCCGTCGGGCACACCATCGAGGTCGACTGTCTTCGTGAAGATTGGCGAGGGGTCGAGCGTGCCGCCGAGTACGTCGGCCATCAGTTCATCTGCGTAGGCCCGAACCGGTGCAATACCGCCTTGCAGCGTGATGTTGTCCGAGAACAGCGAGGCAACCTCTAGCCCTTCCTCGTCGACACCGTGGGGGACGCCGACGTAGCCGATGGTTCCGCCGGGCCGACAGACATCGACTGCCGTCTCCATCGCCGACGCCGCGCCGACACACTCCAAGACGTGTGTCGACCCGCCGTAGGTGAGTTCGGTGGCGCGCTCGACGGCGGCCTCACCGCGCTCGGAGACGGTTTCGGTCGCGCCGAACTCCTCGGCGAGTTCGAGACGGTCGTCGTGGTGGCCCATCGCGACGATGCGCTCGGCACCGAGTCGCCGGGCCGCAAGCACGCCACACAGGCCCACGGCACCGTCACCGATGACGACGCAGGTGTCGCCTTCGCTTACCTCCGCGCTGACAGCGGCGTGGTGACCGGTCCCCATCACGTCGGTCAGTGGGAGCAGCGATTCCAGCGCCTGCTCGTCGTTCGCGTGTCGGTCTGGCACCTTCACGAGTGTGCCGTCCGCTTCGCTGGCGTGGACGTACTCGGCCTGGGCACCGCCCCAGGAGTCACCGTTGACACAGGAGGTGTGCAGGCCCTTCCGGCAGAACTCACAGCGGCCACAGCTGATGACGAAGGGTGCGAACACGCGGTCGCCGGGTTCGACCGAGCGCACGTCTTCGCCGACCTCCTCGACGATTCCCATCGGCTCGTGGCCGACGCGTGACCCCACCTCGCGCTCGCTCAGGCCGCGGTAAAACCACAGGTCAGAGCCACAGACTGCGGTGTGAGTCACTCGTACTACGGCGTCTTTCGGTCCCTCGACTTCGGGCGTTGGTACGTCGTCGATGCTAATCTCGCCTGGCCCGTCGAACACTGCTGCGCGCATACGTATACTGCCGGCCCGCGAGGAATAGCAGTTTCGCCGTCGGTAGTTTAGAACGCTGTCACAACTTCGACACCAGTCGTCTCGTAGGCTCCCATCGCGGCGAGTCGGTCAGACACGTCTTCGAGTGCAAGTTCGCGGGCAACGAGTTCCCCCGGGTCGACATCGCTGGCCGCGAGCAACCCGAACAGGTCCGTGTAGCTGGTGGGTGACATCCCGCGCGCGCCGACGAAGGTAATCTCCCAGCGTGTCATCCAGTCTGTCGGCAGCGATATCTCTCCCTTCTCGGCCTCAGTTGTCAGCCCAATCTGGGCGTGAGTGCCCCGCTCTCGGAGCGAACGAATCGAGTTCTGGCAGGTCTCGCTCACGCCAAGCGCGTCGACGGAGACGTCTGCGCCGCCAGTGCGCTCGCGGATTCGCTCGACTGGGTCGACGGCTTCTGGGTCGATAGTCTCGGTCGCGCCGAGGTTCTCTGCGCGCTCGCGAGCCCCCTGCTTCGGGTCGACTGCGATGACTCGTGCTCCGAGCGCGCGGCCGAGTTGCACCGCCGAGAGCCCCACGCCGCCGCAACCGTGGACCGCCAGCCAGTTACCGCCGTCCAGCGACGCACGCTCGACGAGGGCGTGATAGGCGGTCATGTATCGACAGCCGAGCACCGCTGCGTCCTGCGCCGACAGTTCGGGCGGTCGGTCGACGAGGTTGTAATCCGCCGCCGGGACGGCCACCTGCTCGGCGAACGCGCCGGGGGCTGCCGACTCGAACCCCAGTGCCAGCCCGTCGGGACAGACGTTGCCGTGGCCGGTCCGGCAGTGCTGGCAGGTGCCGTCGCCCAGCGAGAACGGGACCACGACATCGTCGCCGACATCGACACGGTGGAGTTCCTCCCCGGCAGCGACCACCTCGCCGGCGGGTTCGTGGCCGAGCAGTTGTCCGCGGGGTACCTTGTCGTCGTTCCACTCGCCGTGGCCCTGCCACGCGTGGTAGTCGCTGCGACAGAGCCCACAGGCCTCGACCGAGACGACCGCGCCGTCGGGGTCTGGTTCGGGGGCCTCCCTGTCGACGATGTCGAGTGGCTGGCCGTACTCGCGGAGGATGGCTGCGCGCATACGCTCGTCTTCGTGGGCACGGGGCTAATATTTCGGGCTTGCATCTTGATGGATGCCAGAACCGTTGAACAGCCGACGCAGTTTCTCCCACCCAACAACCACCCTCCTGGCGGACAACGGGCGAGGTCCGTCTCGCGGTTCGCGGGTCACGGTGCTCCCCGCTCACAGTTTCGAGGCCTCCCTTTGGTCGGCCTCGCGGTCGCTGAGCGGGCCCTATTCGAGCGTAGCGAGAATATCTCGTTCAGCGCGAGCCGCGAGCGGGCCGAGGGCGTCTGTATCATTCACTCCGTCTTTTCATCCACACATCAACTCTCTCTGCCGCTGGCAATGCGTTTAGGTGAGGCCCGGTCCTACGTCAGCCAATGAGTTCCGTACCCGAGCGAGACGATGTCGAGACAGAGTACAAGTGGGACCTTGAGTCGTTGTTCGACACCGACGACCAGTGGGAAGACGCCTACGAAACCGTCGAGAGTCGACTGGACGAACTTCGTGCCTTCGAGGGACAAGCCACCGAAGACGCCAGCACGCTGCTGTCGCTGTTCGAGAGCTACGAGGACGTGATGCGGACGGTCGCCAACGTGACCGCCTATGCCCGGATGCGAAAGGACGAGGACACCAGAGACGGCGACCGACAGGCGATGGCAACGCGGGCACAATCACTCTATTCGGAGGCCGACAGCGCGACCAGTTTCATCGAACCGGAGATTCAGGCGCTGGACAGCGAGGATATCGAGGCGATGATTGCGGACGAACCAGACCTCGCGGAGTACGAGCACTTCCTCGACGACATCCTCCGAATGAAACCCCACACTCGCTCGGCAGAGGTCGAGAATCTGCTGGCGGAACTCGGCGAGATTACCGGCGCCTCCGGCGAGGTGTACAATATGCTCGCCAACGCCGACATGGAGTTTCCGGTGGTCGAGAAACCCGACGGCGAGGCGACCGAAATCACGCTCAACAACTTCACGACGCTGCAGGAACACCCAGACCGCGAGTTCCGACAGGAAGTCTACGAGGAGTTCTACGACGAGTGGGAAACCGTCCGAAACACCGTCGGCACCGCCTACCGCAACAGCGTCAAGAAAAACGAGAAACTCGCCGAAGCCCGCAACTACGAGACGGCCCGCGAGGCCGCCCTCAGTGGGCCAAACGTCCCGGTCGAGGTGTACGATACGCTCGTCGACACAGTTCGAGACAATCTCGACCAACTGCATCGCCACGCCGACCTGAAACGCGAGGCGGCGGGCGGCGACGAACTCCAGATGTGGGACCTCTATATCCCGATTACCGAGGGCGAGAGTCCGGACATTCCGTACGAACAAGCCTGTGAGTACGTCACCGACGCGATGGCTCCGCTGGGCGAGGCGTACCAGTCCCGACTCGCGGAGGGGCTGGACTCGCGGTGGGTCGACGTGTACGAGACCGCTGGCAAGCAGTCCGGTGCGTATAGCGGCGGAACGTATGACTCCCAGCCCTATATCCTGATGAACTACCAAGACGACGTGTCTTCGATGTACACGCTGGCCCACGAACTCGGGCACTCGATGCATTCGGAACTCGCCAGCGAAACCCAGCCGTACGTCTACGCCGACTACACAATCTTCATCGCCGAGATTGCCTCGACGGTCAACGAGACGCTGCTCACGCATCACCTGCTCGACACCGTCGAGGACGAGCGACTGCGCCGGCACGTCCTCAACCAGTATCTCGAACGGTTCCGCTCGACGCTGTTCCGCCAGACGATGTTCGCGGAGTTCGAGCAGCGCGCTCACGAACTCTCGGCGGAGGGTGAGCCCCTGACTGCCGACCGACTTGACCAACTGTACGGCGACCTCAAGGGCGATTACTACGAACCGGGCGTCATCGACGACCGAATCGTCCGCGAGTGGATGCGCATTCCGCACTTCTACCGCGCCTTCTACGTCTACCAGTACTCGACGGGTATCTGTGCGGCCGTCTCGCTGGTCGAAGCCATCCGCGAGGAGGGTGAACCTGCTGCGCAGCGGTACCGAGAGTTCCTGCGCAGCGGCTCACACGGCTACCCGCTCGAACTGCTCTCCGAGGCCGGCGTCGACATGACTTCTTCCGAACCCATCGAGCAGGCTATCGACGTCTACGGCCAGTATCTCGACGAGTTTGAGCAGTTGCAGTAGTTTCGTTCAAACAGTCATTTTTGTCGAACGAGGAATTATGCTCTCCCAGCCGTAGACAGTAGCTATGAATCGGCGACAGTTCCTTGCCGCGTCTGGCGTCGGCGTGACTGCTGTCGGGGGGGTTCTCGGCTGGCGCTGGTTCCAGTCGCCGTCGCTCCCCGACGGGATGCGCGTCGAGACATGGCATCACGAAGCAGATGCCCTGTCCGACTCGGCTGCCAGCGAGCGCGGCCCGCTGGGTCCGGAAGAGCAGTTCCACGTTGTCCTTCCCGACCGTGCCACCGCAACAGATACTCTGAAAGAATCTGTCGCTGGTGCTGCGCTGGACGAGACGGATTTCGAGACGTCCTATTTGCTCGTCGTCCAGACCGGGATGCAATCGAAGATGGAACTCGTCTTACAGCGTATCTCCCGCCGAGCAGATGGGCTCGACGTTGCTGTCTCGGTCGACTCGCCCGACGGCGGACCGGATGACCTCCGGGCCCACTCCCTGCTCGTGCGGATAACGGACAACAACAGCGGAATTCCCGAGACAGTTACTATCGATATTACCGGCTACATCTGAGCGTTCCCCGGCGAATCGGACCACTTTTGGCCTCGCTGGACACAGTGAGGGTCAATGATAGGGGTGCTCGATAGCGTTCGCCAGCCAGAGTACACCGGTGAGAATCGCTGTCTGGCCTGTACTGTTGTGAACACAGTTCTTGCAGTCGTTTTCGCTGGCGTCGTTGCCAGCGTCGGCTGGACAGCGTTCACACCAGCCGTGGGGGTCGGAACGGGTCTGACCGTCCTCGCACTCTCGCTGGCAGCCATTGCGCTGCGCGGCTATCTCGTCCCTGGCACGCCGGAGTTGACGAAACAGTATCTTCCGCGCCGCGTGCTCGCGTGGTTTGGAAAGACACCCGAGCGGACGACTATCGACTCTGACCTCGACCCCGAAGCGGCACTGGTCAGCGCGGGCGCACTCACACCGTGTGAGAACCAGGATGACCTCTGTCTCGACGATAACTTCCGGGCCGAGTGGTACGCCGAAATCGACCGACTCGACTCGGCGAACGCGGGCCGAGAGCGACTGCTCGACGTGCTCGGACTCGACGCTGGCTCGGTCGATTTTCAGGACCACGGCGAGGCGTTTCGCGCCCGTGTCAACGGCAGCGTCGTCGGCCGCTGGGAATCTGAAGGCGCCTTCCTCGCAGACGTGGCGGGTGCTGACTGTCTCGCTGCGCGTATCGACAACTGGACCGCGCTGTCGGTCAGAGACCGGAGCCAACTACTGAGTGGCCTGCGCATCTTTCTGGACGCCTGTCCGGCCTGTGGCGGCACACCAGAATTTGGCACTGAGACGGTCGAATCCTGCTGTACGACGCAAGATGTTGCGGCCGTCGCGTGTCGAGACTGTGGTGCGCGACTGTTCGAGTCCGCGGTCTAAGTCGGCGTGTCGACAACCGACGGCAACTCATCGCCGTACTGCTCACAGACCCGCTCTTGCTCGGGCGGCAGGTCACGCTCTCGAAACACGGCGAATCCTTCGCGATACTGCTCCGCATCACGATTCTCCGGGCCGTAGCGGAGTCGAAGTTCTGCGATGCCAGTCTGCTCGCCCGTGTACGCGAAGCCAGCGCGATAACAGGCCTCGTAGGCAATTGGGTTGTTGACGGCAATTACGACCTGCTCGTACGTGTCGAGTTGCTCGGCGGTGAATCGCAGCAACTGCGGGCCGATGCCCTCGCCGCGGCGGTCTTCTCGGATAGTCACGTACCGGAGATGAACCGTTTCCGGGTCGGCGTTGTCCTCGCTAAACGCGACGGCTCCGAGCAGGTCACCGTCCTCGCGGACGGCCGTCTTGCCAGTGCGTGACATGACGAACTTCCCGGCATAGGCGAACTCCGTGTGGTCGAGTCTGAGCGTCGGTCCGTCGGCTTCGCTACCGAGGCACTCGAACTGCATACAAAATG
This sequence comes from Halovenus sp., assembly GCA_028274925.1. Lineage (GTDB taxonomy): Archaea > Halobacteriota > Halobacteria > Halobacteriales > Haloarculaceae > Halovenus. Next base: position 360 of record JAQCNR010000377.1, on the reverse strand, counting down.
GTAGGGGGACACCGACGCAACTACTTACCGAATGTCTTCGGCGGCGACTGCTACTGTCGACTGAATCCAGGCTTGATGATTCTCTCGGTCGTACACGACGTACTCTTCGTCGCCGATGTTCAACTCGGCGTACCGTTCTCGTTCGCCCTGGTCGACAGTCGCTTCGTCCGTATCGTCGGTTGCGTTGGTGCTCATGGCTTGTCGGACGGGTCACCGTGCCCTTCCATGCCAACGTAACGCATACCGGTATTAAAGCTCTCCCACCCGATTATCAAGATGAAAAACCGGAGCCACTCCTCGTGGTGGAGGTGGGACGGCTTTTTATACAGCCTCGCCGAACAGAGAGGTATGACACTGTTC
>JAQCNR010000372.1 GCA_028274925.1 Halovenus sp. | reverse complement strand
ATCTCGACCAGCAGGTTCGGTGCGACACCGAAGGCAACACACAATCCTGCCACCGAGACCAACGCAACACTCTGTCCGGTGTTCGCGTCCTTCACCTCGCCGGTGTACTCGCCCTCGATGAAGGCGAAGTAGCCGAGTTTGATGAACGAAAGGAAGGTTCCGACCCCGCCAATCAGCAGCAGAATCCACAGCGCCTCTAACTTCTTCTTGTCGGCCGCACCGATGATCATCCCTTTCGAGACGAAGCCGTTGAACCCAGGGAAGCCAGCAATCGACAGCGCTGCGACGGCGAACGTTATCGCGGTGAGTGGCATCTTCCGACCGAGGCCACCAACCTCGTCGAGACTCTCCTTGCCTGTCCGGTAGATGATGACGCCAACAGCCATGAATAGCAGTGCTTTGTAGAGGATGTGATTGAACACGTGCCCGAACGCTCCGGCAGTGGCCAGCGCGTCGTAGTAGTACTTCGAGCCACCGTAGCCGATTGCCGCACCGCCGAGTCCGACACCGGCGACCATGTAGCCGACCTGTGACTGGATGTGATAGGAGAGCAGTCGGCGCATATCTGACTGCAACAACGCGGCGAAGGCACCAAACACTGCCATTGCACCACCCATGTATGCAATCCAGAGGTGGCCGTCAGGGAATGCGCGGAACATTCCGTAGACGCCCGTTTTCGTCGTGAAGACACAGAGGAAGACACTCGCTGCGATATGCGGGCGTGGATAGGTATCCGGTAGCCAGGCGTGCAAGCCGACGAAGCCGACGTTGACGCCGATACCGATGGCTGCGAGTGCGGCCGGCACGCCACTCACGATTCCGGGATTCGCGGCGAACGCCACTGACCCAACCTCGACGTAGTGCCAGACGATGGCGGCAAGCAGGAGGCTCCCACCAATGCCGTGCAACACGGCGTATCGGAAGCCAGCCCGGACCGCCGCGCCGCCGTAGTGCCAGACCAGCAGCGTGCTCGTGACGGCCATCAACTCCCAGAAGAAGACGAGCGTGAGCCAGTCACCGGCGTACACTGTCCCGACGCTAGTTCCGACGTAGGACAGCGCAATCGCGGTCTGGATATTCTCTGCTCCACTGGCGTAGGAGTAGAGCACGGCAACGACGCCAATAATACCGAAAATCAGCCCCATCAGTCGCGAGAAGGGGTCGACGTTGTAGATGATGGCGTCGAACGCGCCAAACAGCAGCACCTCCAGGTGCGCACCCTCGGGGACGAACCACGAAATCGCGGCGACCCCACCCGTCGCGAGGATGCCAATTCCGTGGGCGATTCGACGTTCGGGGATCACCGCCATGAGTAGTGCCGCGGTGAGGATGAAGGCCGCCGGTGGCACGATATCGAGCACCATCAGCCCATCACCTCCTCGGCGACAACCTCGATGAGTTCGAGGAAGCCAGTCTCGTACGGGACGATTCCGAGGACGAGTGCGCCCGCCGCGATGACGAGAATTGGGCCAAGCATCAGCCACGACCCTTCCTGACCTGTCCAGCCAACGCGCTCCCAGCCACCCGGTCCGGGGCCGCCGTGATGGTCGTGGTGGCCATCGTCGTGAGCTTCTGTCTCACCGCCCTGACCCTCACCGCCCTCGGCGTGACTGCCGCCGTCGGTGGCGACAGCGTCTTCACTCGCTCGTCCGCCGAAGGGACCACTAATCAGTGGCTTCGCGTCGGCGGAGTCGTGAGACTCGAAGAAGGCGCCGTAGACAATCGGCCAGAAGTACGCGATGTTGAGCACGCCGGAGATGAGCAGTATCACCGCAAAGATTGACTGGCCGGCCTGCACTGAGCCAAGCAGGAGGAACCACTTGCTCACGAATCCAGCCACAAGTGGAATTCCGGCCATTCCCGCCGCCGCGACGGCGAAGGCGGCCATCGTCAGCGGCATCCGTTTCCCGATGCCGTCCATCTCACTGATGTAGTCGGTGTGGGTTTCGACGTGGATGAATCCGGCACAGAAGAACAGTGTGAGTTTCATGAAGGCGTGGGCGGGGATGTGCAACAGCGCGCCCCAGATGACAAACCGGAGTCCATCACCGTTCGAGACTGCCGGCCCGACCAGCGCTAACCCGAGGACAATGTAGGACAATTGGCTCACTGTCGAGTACGCCAACCGGCGTTTCAGCCGGTCCTGCCGGAGCGCGATGACACTCGCCGCGGTCAACGTAAAGGCCGCCACTGCCGCCAGTGGCAACCCGAGTCCGAACTGGCTCATCGCGCCGGGTCCGTAGACTTCCAGGACGAGGCGCGCAATGCCGAACACACCGCTTTTGACGACCGCGACGGCGTGCAACAGTCCCGAGACTGGGGTTGGCGCAACCATCGCGTCTGGCAGCCAGGAGTGCAGCGGCATCAAACCAGCCTTGACGCCGAAGCCAGTCGCCAGCAAGGCGAACGCAGCCTTTGCCAGCGCGGGGTCAGCATTAGCAAGCGCCTGACCTGTTTCTCCGAACGTCGTCGTCCCGGCGAGGACGAAGACCAGTGCCGTCCCACCGAGAACGAGCACACCGCCGCCGAAGAAGGTGTAGGCGAGATATTTCCGGCCAGCAGCCCGGGCTTCGGGGTCCTCGTTGTGTGCAACCAGCGGGTACGTCGCAACCGAGAGTAGTTCGTAGAAGACGAAAATTGTCAACAGGTTCTTGGCGAACGCGACGCCAACTGCTGCCGAGAGGCTGGCGGCGAAGGCCGCAAAGAAACGTGTCTGGGAGTGTTCATCCAGCCCGCGCATGTACCCCGCCGCGTAGAAGGCGGTGAAAATCCACAGCAGGCTGGCCAGCGTGGCGAAAATCATCCCCAGCGGGTCGGCCTGTAGCGCGAACTCGATACCACCGTTGCCACCGCCGACGATTGGCCCCATCGACCACTCGTATCTCGTCCCGTCGAGCACGCCCGGCAGCATACTGACGATGATACCGAACTTCGTCAGCGCCGCGAGCACAGACCAGCCTTCCCGAACGTTCGGGCGACTGTGCGAGGCGATGATGAAGACGATGGCAATCGCCGAGGAGAGCACCGCAAGCAGCGGTCGTGGGTCTGCAACGACTTCCGTCATGCTGTCACCTCCGGTGCGGACTCGGCGACAGCCTGCCAGACTGGGTCGAGCAGCGAAGCAAGGTCTGCCCCGAGAAATCCGAGGCTCACTGCGAGTATCGCAGCCGTTACTCCGACACCAGCCATCCCATACGAAAGTGCCTCGCCGCCGTCAGCGACGACAGATTCCATCGGGTGGGTCTCGATATCAGAACTGAAGTACAGCTTTTCGAGCAGTTGCGCCGTGTACAGTAGCGACAGCACCGTGCTGGCGAAGATGACGGCCACGACTGCCCAGAGTTCCGCGTTGACGGCCCCGACGCCGATGTACCACTTGCCGACGAACCCAACCGAGGGCGGGACGCCGACGAGGCTGAGTCCGAGCACGGCCATCGAGCCAGCGACGAACGGCCGACGGCTCGCGAGCCCGGCGTACTCCTCCAGTTTCCGTGCGCCTTCCCCCGACGCGAGTGAGCCTGCGGCGGCGAACAGTCCACTCTTGATGACCGCGTGGCCGACGAGATGGACTGCGGTGCCGTACACTGCAAACTGCGTTGCCCGCTCGCCAGCGGCCGGGTGGACAGCGATACAGATTGCGGCGAAAATCAGCCCGAACTGTGCCACCGAGGAGTAGGCGAACACTCGTTTCACGCGGCGTTGCATCGCAGCGAGCGCGCTACCGACGACGACACTCACGCACGCCAGCACGAGCACGGCTTCGAGGAGGCGGCGGTTCACGGCAAAGAAATCGGGTGTGAACACCATCCACGTGATTCGTGCGAAGGCGTAGGCCGACGACGTGGAGGCGAGTGCCGAGATGTAGACGGTCACCGCGTCAGGTGCCTCGGAGTAGGCGTCTGGTTGCCAGGTGTGTAGCGGGAAGATTGCGGATTTCGTCGCCAGCCCAACCGCGATGAAACCAAATCCGGCCACTACGAGTGGTTCACTGTACAGCGCACCGTCGAACCACGGCGGTTCGCCCGCCAGCGAGCGCGAGACATCGACCATATTCAGCGCGCCCGTTTCGAGGAACACGTAGCCAACGCCAATCAGATAAATCGACGCGCCAGTTGTCCCGACGACGAGATACTTGAGTGACGCGACGGCAGATTCGACGCCTCGACCCGTCGAGACCAGTGCGTACGTCGCCAGCCCGACGATTTCGAGGAAGACGAACAGGTTGAACAGGTCGCCGGTCAGCGCGACACCCATCAGCCCGCCGGTCATGATGAGGTAGACAGCATAGAAGATGTTCCCGCGGGGGCCTGCGTGTCGCGAGTATGCAAGCACGCCGAGGGCAACGGCAGCGATGAGGACGACGACGAGTCCGGAGAGTGCGTCGCCGACCAGTTCGATACCGACGGTGAAGTTGGTCGTTCCGCCGTCGACGGTAATCTCCTTTCGCCCGAACGTCTCGCCGCCGAGAATGTGAACGAGTCGGTCACCGCCGACGTAAATTGCGTAGGCGAGTCGCGCTGTCAACGCTGCCTCGACGGCCAGAATGGCCGCGGCAACCCACCAGCCTGCGTGGTTTCGAATCAACCCAGCGCCGAGCGAGACGGCCGACCCCAAAAGCGGGAGGACGATGACCAGTCCGAGCAGGGAGTCACTCATCGGCACGCACCTCTCGGAGTGTCTCCTCGTCGAGTGTGCCGTACTCGGAGTAGATGCGGACGATGAGGGCGAGTGCCACGGCAGTCAGCGCGACACCGACGACGATTGCCGTCAGCACGATAACCTGTGGCAGGGGACTGGCGTACAGTCCCTCACCGTCGATGACCGGCGACGACCCACCCTCGACGAACGCGGCGGTAATGAAAAACAGGAAGATGCCCGTCTGGAAGATGCTCAGCCCGATAATCTTCTTCACGAGGTTCTGACTCGCAATCAGGATATACAGCCCGATTGCGACGAGTGCTGCCACGAGGACGTACGTGTACCGATTTGCGTAAGCCTCAATCATCTGTGGCCACCTCCTCCTCTTCGGCGGTGAATCCCGACGCGATGACGAAAAACAGGCCGGTGACGATACCGGCGACAATTGGCGCGATGCCGAGAATCTCGACGCCCTCTAGCGCGTACTTGGTCTTGATTCCGAGTTCCGTCTTGAACACTGGATGTGCGAGGAAGGCGTCGCCGAACAGCATCGGAATCAGGCCGATGAGCGCGAACATCGCCACGCCGCCGGCGGTCATCACGACCAGCGTCTGGTTTTTCACCCAGTCCCGGGTCGGTCCGATACCGAACGCGAAGGCAATCATCAGGACCGTCGCGCCGGCGATTGCGCCCCCCTGGAAGCCACCGCCGGAGGAATCGGCGCTGTGGAACATCAGAAACAGGCCGTAGGTGAGCGAGAAGGGCGCGACCAACCGGACGGTTGTCATAATGATCTGACTTTCAGTGTAGGCAGACAGTCCCCGCTCGCCCTCGGCGTCACTCATTGGTAAACACCCCCCGTTTCAGCACCAAAAGGGCAGCCATGCCTGCTAGGAAGACGACCATCGCCTCGCCGAAGGTATCGAATCCACGGTAGCCTGCTAGCACTGCCGTGACAGCGTTCTTCACGCCAGTGTCTTTGTACGCGTTGTCGATGTAGTACTGCGTGATTGCGGGGTTGTCCCACGCGATGGCCGGGTCGCCGACGACGGGGAACTCGGCGACTGTCATCAGCAGGACTATCAGAAACCCCCCGCAGACGAGCAGTGCCGGGACGTTTGGCCGCTCGATGGCCCGGTTGTGGTCCTGGCGAACGGTACGGGTAACCGTCAACAACAACAGCAACGTCGTCACGCCAGCACCGATTGCAGCCTCGGTCATCGCCACATCCGGCGCGAGCAGGAAGGCGTAGAACAGCGCCATTCCGAGGCTGTACGCTCCGGAGATGATGATGACGGCCAGAATATCTCGCAGGACGGCCGCCGCGAGCGCTGTCACGAGGATGAACACGAACAGGACAGCGCCAAACGCCGAAATCATGCTGGCTCACCTCCATCGCTCGGGTCGGGGTCGTCTGGCGCGGATTCGTCGGCGTCGGCCGTCGCCGCCGTCGGGTCCTCCGGCCCCGTTCGGTCGACGGAGGGAGTGTCTTCGGCGGCAGCGAACAGGTCACGGTCTGTCTGGTCGTCGTCAGTTGTCCAGGGCTCGATTCCTTGCTCGTGTGCTGCGCGAGCAACGGCGTGGGCCGCGGTTGGGTTGGTCACGAAGATGAAAAACAACAGCAGGACAGCCTTGATTGTCGTCGCGTTAACTCCGAGGGCGACCACTACGCCCGCGAGCGTGAAGCCAGCACCGAGCGTATCAGCCTGCGAGGCCGTGTGCGAGCGTGCGTAGATATCCGGGAGTCGCAACACGCCGACCGTCGAGACGAGGGTGAAAAACAACCCTATCGCGACGAGGCTCACTGCTCCGCCGGTCCTGATGGTTTCGATCACAGCACACCACCCCGCTCGACGGTGAACTTCGAGATTGCCACGGCCATCAGGAAATTCAACAGCGCGTAGATAAGCGCGATGTCGAGCAGTGAAGTCTCACCGAGCGCGGCCGCCAGAAGCGCAAGGACGACCACTGTATTCGTCCCGAGCACGTTGACCGCTAGCACTCGGTCCTGTGTCGTTGGGCCTTTGATAGCGCGGTAGGTTAACGCGATTGCCAGCACCATGAACAGCGCTGCCGCGCCGAGAAAGACGTCTGCTATGAACGGCGTGACGGCGCTCATTGTTCAGCCCCCGTCTCGCCGCCGATTGGGTCGTCACTCTCATCCTTGTTTTCAGCTTCGGGCTGGAGATTTTCCGTGTCGCCGCGTTCTTTCGGCGTTGGAATCGCCATCGCGTCGCGTCCGTAGAAGACGAATCTGACTGCTCGTTCCAGTCCACCCTCGAAGAGGTCGTCGCGGACAGAGGGTAACAGCGTGTGGACGTAGAGATGGTCACCACGGACGCGGACTGTCAGCGTGCCCGGCGTGAGGGTGATACTGTTGGCGAGTACTGTCACCGGGACACTCCCCCAGACTGCCGGTCGGACCTTCGTCAGCCGTGGGTCGATAGGCATACTTGGCCGGAGGATAACCGCCGAAACGACGATGTTCGACTTGATGATTTCCCAGAGCAGGTACGGCACATAGACGAAATGTCTGAGCACGATTAGCACTGTAGACCCGTCCGGGTCGCTGCTGAACGTGAGCCGAGACATACTCACCGCGACGATAGTCGCCGCCATGACGCCCGTCACCCACTCGAACCAGTAGAACGGGTCGGCTGCAAGTAGCATGTAAAAAAACAGCGAGGCAACGAAGGTAGCGCCGAGTCGGAGCGGCGAACCCCCTGTCAGTAGCGGGCCTCGTCGTGTCTGTCTGGTCACTGACGCAATTTCGTAGCTAATCCCGAGGTCGTCGAGTTCGTTCGCAAGCGGGCGGAGCAACGGCGACCCAACGCCGGGGTCGTACTCTGGGTCCAGCACGATTGTGTCGAGATTTTGACCCTGGAGTTCCCTGTTCAGTGCCCGCGCCACGTCCTCTGGACTGAACAGATACTCCTCCAGTCCGACGTGGTTCGTTTCGATGGTCAGCGCGTCACTGTCCTCGCCTGCGTCTTCTTCCGCCCAGATTTCTGCGCGGCTGAGCAGTTCGTCGGCCGCCTCGGTATCTTGCCGGAGTTCTGTCGCCGGCACGTCGCTACTCGCCACGTCTGGTGCGTGGACGACGACGAACCGGACAGTCCCCGAGCCGTCTGCTAACGCCTCTGAAACGGCATACTCGACCGTCTGCCGGAGCGTCCCGGTCTCTGAGACAGGTACGAGCAGCTTGTTAGCGGACATGTTCGCCCCGCTGTCGACGGACAGATGCGCTCAGTTCCATCACTACGCTCTTAGTTGCCCATGTGTGGGTTGCAACGAAAACAATTTCGCTCTCACGTGGCCGCCACTGGGTGCCGTGAGTCGAAACGCGGCGCTTATTCGGCTCCTCGGGCTAGTTATGCTATGGAATGTCGGCAGTGTGCGAGTCCGCTCGACCGGCCTGGCGATTACTGTCTGGTCTGTCGAACGCCCAACGCCGACACGCTGGTTCTTGAACTCGGCCGCGAACGTGCAACGGTGACAGCAGCCCACGACGGTACTGTCGTTAGCGCGCGGACGATTACGACCACCGCAGAAACTGACGAAGAGCAAGTCACCTCAGAACTGCGCTCGTTTGCCGGCCAGATTGCCGACGAAATCCGTCGCAAGCGCCCGGAGGAGGTCTATGCAACGGGCGACCGTGAGGTGCTTCGCGCGGTCCGGGCGCAGGTGCATTACTCGTTCTATCGGATAGAGGCCGAGAACCCAATCGAACACGCGCTCGAACGACAGGGTGAAGACGAACTGGAAATTGTCGAGGCCTCAGTCGCGGAGAAACTCGGCGGCACTCATTCGACGCTCATCGGTGGCCGGACGGGACGAAAGGCACTGGAAGTCGTGGCCGAGCACCCGCACGTCAAGAAGATTATTCCCGGCCCCATCGACGCCAGCGGGTCAAGCAGCGACGGCGGCCTGCGCGCGAAGGTTACTCGGGCAGATCACACCGGAAACGTGCGACTGCTCGTCCGTGACGGCTCCAGCGTTCAGGAAAACCGAGTTGTGACAACCGCCGACGACCGAACCATGGGTGAGCGCGTCCGCGACGATATCAATCAGGCCTTAGTCGAATCCGAGTTCAAAGAGTAGTCTCTCTATCTCGCTGGCAGGCCGTCTGGCCCATCTTCGAGAACAGCAAGCAGTGTGTCGAGGTGGTCCTCGCGCGAGCGTGAGGAGAACAGTTCGTGCCCCCCGTCGTAGAGCACGATTCGCTCGCTGGGGAGTTGCTGCCCGATTGCTCGCGTGGAAACAATTTCGTCGCAGAGCGAGCAGAAACAGACAGCGTCGTGGCGGGCCGGCGGCAGTGTCGCGTGCGCGTCTCGCATCGTACCGAGCAGCGCTGGCGACACGTTCTCTGGCACGTCGGCAACCTGCTGGGCCGTTGCGTACTCGCCGAGCATATCTGGGTCGTCGATACCACCGGGCAGGAACTTTCGGTTGGTTGGAAGTTGCGCTACGAGGCCGATGATAGGGGTCTGTCGACTCGGCGGTTCGCCCCAGAACGGGCTGAGATAGGTCATCGTCTTCGCGTCGATATCGGCGTGGGCGGCCGTGAGTCCACCCGCGCTGTGGGCAAGCACCGCAGGTTCGTCGAGGTCAGCGGCGTAGCGCTCGACTGGGCGCACCCACTCCTCGGGAATATTGGTGACGTGAACCGGCAGGGTTGCGGTGTGGACGTGCCAGTCTGCCGCAGTCAACTTGTCGATGAGCCACCGAACTGGCTCGTGTTCGGGTCGATTCCCCCAGCCGAGCACGAACAACAGCGACGGGTCATCTTCGTCGCCGAACTGGTCGAATTCCATAGACTCGATTTGACGAGCTAGTAC
>JAQCNR010000364.1 GCA_028274925.1 Halovenus sp. | reverse complement strand
CTGCTCGACGAACTCGCTCACGTCGAACTCGACCATCTCCGCCTCGAACGCCGAGAGCGCCTCGTCGTCGTCGGCGTGGCTCACGGCGTGTTCCATCAGCTCGACGACGAGTTCGACGACGATCTCGTGAAGACGGCGGGAGTCGAAGTCGGTCACCCACGCCATCGCGTAGCCGACGTCTGCGTTCTCGCTGGCGTCGTCGGCGACGACGGCCTCGGGGAACTCCTCTAACACGACGCCGAGGAGGTGCGGCGTGTCGAACTCCGGCATCTCCTCGCTGGTCGTCTCGACCGCCTCGCGGAGCACCTCGACGAGGAAGTCGGGGAGGAACCGCTCGGGCGGATGCACGTCCATCACGACCGCGTGCGTCTCGCCGCAGTCGCAGTCGAACTCGCGCATGCCGAGGTCCAGCTCGCCGGCCGCTATCGTCTGCCCGCAGGGCAGCTCCAGCGTGTTCTCGTCACCGCCCGGGACGCGCGGCTGGGACATACCCGCATTTGGTCGCTGTCGAGGTTAAAAGGAGCGGAACGAGACGCCAGACGGATCTGAATTAGGGGGAAACTGACGGTTACTCTCCGTCGTCGTGGCCGGAGTCGAGATTTTCGTCGTCGTGGCCGGAGTCGCCCTCGTGGCCGCCTCCGTGCGTCTCCACCTCGGCTTCCACCTCGATTTCGATGCCGCCGGCCTCGTAGCCGGCTTCGACGAGTTCGGCGTCGTCGCGCTCGATCTCCAGCTCGTCGCTGTCGACCTCCACTTCGACCTCCACGTCGACGGCGATGTCTCCGGACATGATCGGACGCCGACACGCGTCCCGGACGCAAAAACGGTCGGCGCGAACGGACGGGTTCGGAGGAGGGTCCGACGGCTACCTGAATCAAGGAGAGAGTCCCGCCCTTTAGCGCGGGCGTGAATCCGATACCCCACGTCACAACCCACGTTCGACGTTTACTCTGGGGTATCCTCTCTAACTTTCTTTTCACCTTCGAGGAGTAAGCCCTTCCACGTCAATCCACGGTGCTTCTTCAGTTCCTTCAACCGTTCGTACTGTTCTTCATCATCAAACTCGACCCGGATCTCGACCATACAGCAACACACAAACCACATTTTTATGTGTGTTTCGATGTAAGCAGTAGTCGATGAAGCGTGCCAATACGTTCGAGGTGGTTCCTCAGTCCAACGAGGACGAGGAGTTACTTCGACGGCTGTTGGACGCTTCTGCCGCTCTTTGGAACGAAATTAACTACGAGCGCCGCGAACACTACGAAGACCCAGACGGAGACGTATGGGACATCAGCGAGTATCGCGGTCGCTATGGCGGAACACTCGGCGCATCCACGGTTCAGCAAATCGAACGGAAGAACCGAGAAGCGTGGAAGTCGTTCTTCAGCCTCAAGAAGAACGGCGAAGCAAACGGCAAGCCCGGATTCTGGGGCAACTCGGAAGACGGGAGAGAACTCCGTACATACATCCGGAACACGTCGTACTCCATCGAGTGGGGTGAATACTCTCGGCTCGAAATTCTCGTCGGTAAAGACTTGAAAGACCAGTACGGACTGGGCCATCGTGAACGCCTCCGACTCGAAGTTCGTGGCGACCCAAACTGGAAGTAGTATGAGAAGCAGGGTCGGTTGGAGTTGTTCTACGACGAGCAAGCACAATCGTTCAGGGCTTTTCAGCCAGTCACCGTCGGTGATTCTCGACTGGCACAACCACTGGCTTCGGAAGAAGCCGCTCTGGATATTGGTGCGAACAACCTCGTCGCCTGCACGACCACGACCGGCCAGCAATACCTGTACGAAGGACGTGACCTGTTCGACAGGTTCCGCGAAACCACGCGAGAGATCGCCCGCCTCCAATCACTGTTGGAGGACGGTCGATACAGTAGTCACCGTATCAGACGTCTGTACGATCGGCGCACGAAACGACGTGACCACGCCCAAGACGCACTCGCCCGCAACCTCATCGAGCGCCTCTACGACGAAGGCGTTTCGACAGTGTACGCCGGCGCACTAACGGACGTACTTGACACACACTGGTCGGTTGAGACGAACGCGAAGACGCACAACTTCTGGGCGTTCCGAGCGTTCGTGAACCGACTGGCGTGTACCGCTGAGGAATATGGTATGTCGGTTGAGGTTCGGTCAGAGGCGTGGACGAGTCAGGAATGTCCGAACTGCGGTTCGACAGCGGAGACGACGCGCCACAGAGATACGCTGACGTGTCCGTGTGGCTTCGAAGGGCACGCCGACCTCGTGGCGTCAGAGACGTTCTTGAGACGGCAGACGACGGTAACACGGCCGATGGCACGGCCTGTATGCCTCAAGTGGGACGATCATAATTGGTCAGGGTCACCACGCTCAGTTCCCAACGAGGAGCATACGAACCCGCAAGTTGCCTCCGTGGGCCGGTAGTCGATACCCCCAGCGCGAGGAAACCTCGCCGTCGTCGGGCGTAGCCCGACTGCTTGAGGGAGCTTCGCTCCCTCTCCGTTCACGGCGAGGTGGATGTCATTGGAACCCGATCCGGCCGCCGGTGTCGCGGAGCGTCTCGCCGCCGCCCCCGAACTGCTGTTCGATCTCCTCGTAGTACGCGAGGATGTCCTCGTTGACTGTCGGCCGCACCGACTCCATGGCGCGCCGG
>JAQCNR010000362.1 GCA_028274925.1 Halovenus sp. | reverse complement strand
TTCGTGTTGGCGATGAGGACGCGCGGGGCGCGCTCGTGCGTCCGGAGCCTGCCGACAGGCTTGCCCGATTGCACGACCAGTGTCTCATCGTCGGCCAACTCCCGGAGCGTCTCGACAATCGTGTCGTAGGCGTCCCAGGAGCGGGCTGCACGACCGATGCCGCCGTAGACGACGAGGTCTTCGGGGTCTTCGGCGACTTCGGGGTCGAGGTTGTTGTTGAGCATACGCAGTGCAGCCTCCTGTTGCCAGCCCTCACATTCGATAGCGGCGCCTGTCCGTGCCCCCTGGTACTCCAACCAGGTGTCGCTGGGCGTGTCACTAGCCATACCGTCGCTAGTTCGAATTGTGGCAAATAAGTGGACTCTCCGCTCGGAGGGTCAATGTTTTATTTTGTCATCTTACATTCTCGGGATAGTGATAATGCGCGTACGCCCACCCGGCAAACCGACACGTCGTCTCCTACACAGGCTATGATCTCACTCGATGGCAGTCTCACCGTCGAGGACGTTCGAGCCGTGGCCGACAGCGAATCCGTCCAGCTCGCCGACAATGCCCGCGAACGGATGCAGCGAAGCCGTGACGCTGTCGACGATATTATTGACCGCGACGAGAGTTCCGTGTATGGTGTCAGCACCGGCTTCGGCGACCTCAAAGACATCTCCGTCGGCCGAGCGGAGATGGAACAACACCAGCAGAACCTGCTTCGGAGCCACCACGCCGCGACGGGGCCACCTGTCTCGTCGCGGCTCACGCGGGCTATCATCGCCGTGCGTGCGAACGCACTCGCCGTCGGCGTCTCGGGCGTTCGCCCGGCGCTTGTCGACCGGCTCTGTACGCTGCTCAACGAAGATATCCTCCCGCTCGTTCCCAGCCAGGGGAGCGGCGACAACGCCTGCGAACTCGCAAACGTCGGCCTCGTGCTGACCGGTGAAGGCAAGGCACTTGTCGACGGTGAGTGGCGGTCTGGTACGGAACCACTCAATGCTGCAGGACTCGACGCGTTCCGATTTGGCCCCAAGGAGAGCATCGCGCTGGTCAGCGGTACCGCCGTGACGACGGCACAGACGGCCATCGCGATTGCCAATCTCCGCTCGCTGGTGAATGCTGCCGACATCGCCGGCGCGTGGACGTTCGAGTTGGTTGGGCAGGAGCCTGACGCTTTCGATGACCGGATTTTCGACGTTCGGCCTGTGGCTGGCCACGCCACCACTGCGAGCCACGTTCGCGCGCTCACCAGCGCGACACCCGCGGCAGGTGCGGATATGACCCAGGACCCACTCTCGATTCGATGCCTGCCACAGGTCAATGGTGCCCTCCGCGAACACCTTGGGATGGCGACTGCGGCAGTTGAGACTGAACTCGAAAGCGCCACCGACAATCCACTCGTCTTCCCGGACGGAACTGCCCGCTCCTGTGGCACGTTCAACGCCCAGTACGTCGCGGGAGTTGCCGACCTGTTGGCGCTCACCACGCGGAAAGTCGGTGCCGCAAGCGAGGCCCGGTCGTCGCTGCTCTTAGCCGCGGATACGCACAGTTCGCACTTGGCAGACGAGCCAGGCCTGGAAAGCGGCTTGGCACGAGCACAGTACAGCGCGGCGTCGCTGCTGACGGAAGCGGGAACGCTGGATACGGCGAGTGACCACTCTTTCGTCGCGTCCTCGGGTCAAGAAGACGTCCATAGTGTGGGCAACATCGCCAGCGCGAACCTGCTGGAGACCGTCGACAAGATTGCCCGCGTCGTCGCTATCGAACTCCTCTGTTGTGCTCGGGCGACACGACAGACCGACGCGTCGTTACCGGATGGCCTCGCTGCCGCCCGGCAGTTTGTCGAGTCGACAGTCGATATGCAGGCGGGCGATGTGCCGTGGTCGGCGGACATCACAGCACTCGGCGATGCACTGAGAACTGGTGCACTTGGTGACGCAGTCGGCGAACGTGGCGTCGATATTGGGTGAAACGGGGGCTCGTCGGGGCGGCGCTCAGGCCGCGACGTTCGTGTCTGCTTCGAGGTCGTCTGCAATAATCTCGGGTGTGACCGCCTGCTCGATGTATTTGAAGATCTGATCGAAGGCCAACACAGTCAGCGCGCCCGGAATCGCGCCTGCGAGCATAATGTCGTAGCTGACTGAAGTGAGACCAGCCTGTACCCAGATCCCGAGGCCACCCGAGCCGACGAAGACACCGATGTACGCGACGCCGATACACAACACTGTCGAGGTGCGAATACCCGCGAAGATGACGGGCAACGCATACGGCAACTCGAGGCGTCGCAGTCGCTGGAGATTCGTCATCCCCATCCCCCGCCCTGCCCGTACCATTGACTCGTCGACTTGCTGGATGCCGGCCACTGTGTTTTTCAGAATCGGGAAGACGGCGTAAATGACGATAGCGAGGATTGTCGGTCGCTGTCCCAGCCCAAGGAAGGTGAAGGTGAGTGCAACGACGCCCAGCGCCGGAATCGTCTGTGCGGTCGCACCGAGACTCTCAATAACACGCGCCGCACGCGGGTCACGCGTGGCGAGAATACCTGCCGGGACGGAAATCAATATCGCGATAATCTCCCCGATGCCGACCATTCGGATGTGGTCGGTGAGCAGCCCGAGAAACTGGTCTTGATTCGCCAGGATGTAGTCGATCCAACTCGTTGCAATGTTTTGCATTGGACTAAGCATATTTGCTTGGCAGTCCCTCCTCCGCCGAGCCGGAGACGACGCTGCGGATGTCCTGTTCGCTGAGCGAGCCCACGACCTGGCCGTTTTCGACGACCGAGAGTGGCTCTGTCGCGTGATAGAACGATTGGACCGCAGATTTCAGTGTGTCATCGGGGTGGAGTACCGTACTCGTGCGCCCGTCCAACTCGCTCGGCGAGGTCGTAGCCTCACGCACGGGAATCAGGGACAGTTGCTTCAGGAGGCGGTCTTCGCCGACGAAATCCTCAACAAACGCGTTCCGGGGGTTCGAAAGCAGGTCTCTGGGCGAATCGTACTGCACCAGTTCCCCATCGTTGAGCACGGCGACCTTGTCACCCATCTTCAGCGCCTCGTTGATGTCGTGGGAGACGAAGACGATTGTCACGTCCAGCCCTTCCTGAATCTCAAGGAATTCGTCTTGGAGCTCCTCGCGTGTGATGGGGTCAAGCGCGCCGAACGGTTCGTCCATAAGCATAATGTCTGGCTCCGCTGCCAGCGCGCGTGCGACACCGACGCGTTGTTGTTGGCCGCCGGAGAGGCTCTCCGGATAGCGTTCTTTCGTGTCGGGCGGG
>JAQCNR010000359.1 GCA_028274925.1 Halovenus sp. | reverse complement strand
AGTTCGGCAGCTCGTATACATGTTGCGCCGCATGTGAAGGAACTACAGAGACGAATCAACACATAGAGTACGGATACATCTGAACAGCCAGCTGTTGCTACATGCTACAAACAAACGTCTCAGACGCTAACGACCTAACTCCAAATCGGTAGCCGCTTTGCTCTTCACGTTCGTTCGTCACAAAAGCGGGCTGGACGCGATTTGAACACGCGACCGACGGATTAAGAGTCCGTCGCTCTGCCAAACTGAGCTACCGGCCCACGCATCAACAGGTTACTGCACCGCGCTAAAAGGAGTTTCCTTTCGCTACCGGGGATACTGGTTCAGCATCGCCCACGCGCCACCTGCGGAGACGGCACCTGCGAAGTTGGCCGCGAGAAGCGTGTTGATAATCAAGCCGCCGAACTCGAGGCTCGCAGTGAACGTTGTCGAGATGAGAAAGATAGAGAGAATCGAGACGATAGCCGTTCCAGCAGCGAGCGATGCCGCCGAGATTTTGAATATCTCCTGTTGCGGT
This sequence comes from Halovenus sp., assembly GCA_028274925.1. GTDB lineage: Archaea > Halobacteriota > Halobacteria > Halobacteriales > Haloarculaceae > Halovenus. The sequence continues at coordinate 3,561 of JAQCNR010000359.1, read as the reverse complement.
TCCTGAATTCGACTCGCTAGTCCGGCCCCGACGAGCGGGGCAATGAGTAGCATAACGAACAGTGGAGTGAGCAACAGTGGTAGCAAAAACGCCGCCCCGAACCCAGCCGACGGACCACCGCCACCGGTGCTGATAAGGTTAACTTCGAGGGCGTCGAAGATGAGGAAGAACAATCCAAGTCCTGCGCCGGCCATGGCGAACAGAATCGACATAAATTTCGTCCAGTCGATCAGGACCTGGTTCTGGTCTGCGAAGGACTGTGCCTGCGTCTGTCGCGGTTGGCCGCCCTGGGTCGGCTGCCCACCTTGCTTTGGCTGGCCACCCTGTGGCGGTTGTCCACCCTGTGGTGGTTGGCCACCCTGCGGTGGCTGCCCGCCGTTGGGTTGGCCACCCTGGGGCTGGCCGCCCGGTTGTCCACCGTTTGCGCTTTCGGTATCGTCTGGATTCTCTGACATCACCTCATATGTGCTGTACCAGATACTAAAAGATTTGTTATTTTACAAACTGTTACGAGTATATTTTTCCGGAAACAGCGGGATTAGCCTCCACCAAACCGAGTTTGTCGCGTGCTGTTCGAAGGCCGAACTTACTTCCATCGTTGCATATCTGCGTGGCAGTTTCACGATGAAACTGCGCAGGCTATCGTCACCACTGGACAGAGAGTCGGGGACGGTGGCCACCTCGCTCGTCCAGAGAACCCCGATATTATATAGGTTGCCGCTCAAATTGCCCATTACTGATGGGTACCGCTATTACGATGACGTCGATGTCGACGTACGCGATTCTGGGCTGTGGGAGCGTCGGCCACGCCGTGGCCGAGGAGTTGGTTGACGAAGGCAAGGACGTGCTCATTATCGACGCCGACGACGGCCGTGTCGAGGCGCTACGCGACCAAGACCTCGACGCTCGACAGTCCGACATCCGTGACGCGTCGGTCGCCGACGATGTCTCTGACCGCGACGTTATTCTCATTCTCTCTTCCGACGTCGAGGCGAACACGGCAGCAATCGAAAATATCCGGGCACGAGACGACGACCATTTCATCATCGCGCGTGCTTCCGACCCGGTCTCCAGCGACGCACTCACCGAGGCCGGCGCAGATGTCGTCATCAACCCTTCGGCGGTTATCGCCGACTCAGCACTTCGAGCGCTAGAGACTGGTGAACTGGAGTACAAAACCCGACAGCTCGCTGACGTTATCGACGAGACGACGAACAAACTCGCAATCCGCATCCACCGGAGTCCCGACCCCGACTCGATTGCGAGTGCCGCCGCGCTGAAAGCCATCGCCGAGAGTCGCGGTATCGACGCGGATATCATCTACGAGGGAGAGATTGGCCACCAGGAGAACCGCGCGTTTGTCAATCTTCTCGGAATCGAACTCGTCTCTGGCGAGACAATTGACCGCGAGGAGTACGACACCGTCGCCATCGTCGACCACGCCAAAGGCGGCGAACCCGACGACGACCAACAGATCGACATTCTCGTCGACCACTACGAGCAGGAGCACGAACACGACGCCGCCTTCAGCGACGTGCGGCCGAACGTCTCCTCGACGTCGACGATTATGACGAAGTACATTCAGGAACTCGACCTCACGCTCGAACAGGAGGTTGCGACGGCACTCCTGTACGGAATTCGGGCCGAGACACTGGATTTCAAGCGAGACACGACACCGGCAGACCTGACTGCCGCTGCCTATCTCTATCCGTTTGCCGACCACGATACGCTCGAACAGGTCGAGTCGCCGTCGATGTCTGCCGAAACTCTCGACGTGCTCGCGGAAGCAATTCGCAACCGCGAAGTCGAGGGGTCACATCTCGTCTCGAACGCCGGATTCGTCCGGGACCGAGACGCCCTCTCACAGGCCGCCCAACACCTGCTCAATCTCGAAGGAATTACGACGACAGCGGTGTTCGCCATCGCCGACGACAGCATCTATCTCGCCGCTCGCTCGAAAGATATCCGGATGAATATCGGTCGGATTCTCGAAGAAGCCTTCGAGGAAATCGGCGAGAGCAAGGGTCACTCGACAGAAGCCAGCGTCGAGATTCCGCTGGGAATTTTTACCGGCATCGAGGTCAGCGACGACAACCGCGAGACACTGCTCGAACTGACCGAGGAAGCAGTGACGAAGAAACTGTTCGAGTCGATGGGCGTCGAGTCGAGCGATAGCGGCAACGGGAGTTAGAACGAGCGTTTCTCAGAGAGAGCATACGGCAGCCATTGGCTGCCGTTTCACTGCTGAGGAGCGGAGCGACTCAGCAGTAGGTTTTATACTAAATTTTGCGAGCGAGTTGCGGGCGTGGCCCGCAACTGTATGACGTGGCGAGCGTGGCGGTGAAACCGCCACGATTCGAGGCGGCGTAGCCGCCTCGCAGCCGCCACGCAGTTCCCGCAGGTCACCTTTGGTGACCGAGGAAACCCGAGGGCGTACAATTCAGGCAGTGACTTCTTCTTCGTCTTCGTCGCCTTTCGAGCGCTGAATCCGCTCGGCAATATCGTTGGCAATGACAACATCGCCGACCGCCTGCACCCAGCGGTACGGGACGATGACGCCGCGAGCACTCGAAGATTCCTCGCGGAACAGTTCTCGGTTGAGTTCGTGTAGCGCCAGCCCAGTGACGTTCTCTGCGTCGAGGTCGAGTCGGAGGTCTTCGACCTCGCCGAGGTAGACACCGTTGTTTGTGTACACTTCCCGACCCACGAGGCTCGTGATCTCCTGTGGATGACTGTTGCGGTCCATAGTCGTGAGTAGCGCGGCGGTACCTTAAATTTGTGGCGTCATCCTGCCGACAGGTCAATCCTACCCGAGAGATTACAGTCGTCGGTCCCCGAGATGTGAGCGAATGCCATCGACGCTCGTCCACGCGGCCGTCGCTGGACTCATCGGCGCCGCGTTACTCGGCGACGCCTTCGACAGGCGGGCACTGCTCGTACTCGTCGTCGTCGTCGCGATTCCAGACCTCGATTCGTTCGTCGCGCTGGTCTCGTCTGCCGGCCATCGCACCTCGCTGCACAACCTCGCGGTTCCGGCCCTCGCGGCGGTCCTCTGGTGGGTCGACGTCCATATTCGCGAGAAGTCAATTCTTCGCTCGCGCTGGGGTGCGTGGGGAGTGCGTGTGGCGTGGGTTGGGATTGTGGTGTACGCACTCGGACACGTCCTGCTGGATTTGACCGACGGCTACGCGAATCTCTTCTGGCCGCTGCACGACCAGTTCTACACCCTGCGCGGCGAGATGGAACTGTCGAACCAGCGCGGCCTCGTCCAGACGTTCCGTGACTCCGAGCGCGGGTTCCTACTGCTCGAACCCAGAGGGACGAGTCGAGATGTCCAGATCACGACCGGTGTCGACCCAGGTACGACACCAAGCGGTAAGACGGCCGAACGAACGTTTCCACTGTTCGGGTCGGGACTGGAACTGCTGGTTGCGCTCACCGGTGGCGTGCTCACTGCCGCGCGACTGCGCCTCTCACAGCGATTGCCCGAACAGTGAGTTAGGACTCGACTGCGTCGAGCGCCGTCGCCGTATCTTTCAGCCCATCACCGGTCAGGACCGC
>JAQCNR010000358.1 GCA_028274925.1 Halovenus sp. | reverse complement strand
CGAGATACCGGGCAGAGCGGGCAATCGCGTCTGTTCGGGCCCCCGACGGCGGCGGGACCCTGTGTTCGCGTGACTCGGCGTACTCCTCGCTTGCCTCCACGTCGTCGATGATTCGTTCCATCGTCTCGACGACGCGGACTGGGTGGTCACCGACGGCCGTCTCACCCGAAAGCATCACAGCGTCGGTACCGTCGAGCACCGCGTTGGCGACATCAGACGTTTCCGCGCGAGTGGGGCGACGCTCCGTGACCATCGAATCCAGCATTTCTGTCGCCGTAATCACGGGGACGCTGGCCCGCCGAGCCTCGCGAATGATTCGTTTCTGGATGAGTGGGACTCGTTCGAGTGGGCACTCGACGCCGAGGTCACCGCGAGCGACCATCACACCGTCAGCGGCGTCCAGTATCTCACCGAGGTTCTCGACGGCGTCGGCGCGTTCAATCTTGGCGATAACGGGGATGTCTCCGCCGCCGCAGGATTCCAGCACTTCGGTGACCGCGTAGATATCGTCGGCCGAACCGACGAAACTCGCGGCGACGTACTCGACATCCATCTCGGCGGCCAGTTCCAGTTCAGCGCGGTCGGACTCGTTGACGACCTCAAGTCCGATATCAACGCCCGGGACGTTGACACCCTTTCGGCCACCAAGGCTGCCGCCGGAGTCGACGGTGACGTAGACATCGTCGCCCGCAACCCGCTCAACTGTCAGTTCGATGCGACCGTCATCGAGGAGAATCCGGTCGCCAGGGGAGACTCCCGGCAGTGAGGCTGAGAGGCCGATAACCTCGTCATCGACTCGCTCTCCCTCGGCGAGGCGGCGCTGGCTTCCTGTCGGCAGTTCGACTGGCTGGTCAAGCGGCGCAGTCCGAACCTCCGGCCCGGGCACGTCGAGAATGGTCGCGACGGGAACTCCGGTCTGGCGGCTCACGTCACGGACACGTTCGATGACCGTCGCGCGATGGTCGGTCGACCCGTGGCTGGCGTTCAGCCGCGCGACTGACATGCCAGCCTCGACGAGGTCCCGGATGGTGTTCCGGCCATCAGACGCCGGTCCGAGCGTACAGACCACTTTGGCTCGGCCCATCTACAGGATGATGCTCTTTTGCTCGACGAACGCTTCGATGGTGGAGCCGATTCCTTCGCGGCCGATACCCGAATCTTTCACGCCACCGAACGGGATGTCGCCGAGTCCGTGGCTCGGCGCGCCGTTGATTCGAACGCCGCCAGCGCGCAACTTGTCGGCGAGGTCCATCGCGCGGTCGTAATCGCTCGTGAAGACTGAGGCGTCGAGGCCGAGGTCACCGCCGTTGGCAATCGAGAGGGCTTCCGCCTCGTCGGCGAAGGTAGTGACGGCGACGACCGGTCCGAACTGCTCCTCGTGGACGATGCGAGCGTCATCGGGGACGTCGGCAAGCAGGGTCGGCTCGAAGAATCGACCTTCGTGACTGCCGCCTCGGACCACTGTTGCGCCCTTCTCGACGGCGTCGTCGACGAGTTCCTGAACCCACTCAGCTTGAGCGGTGGAGATGACGGGGCCGAACGCAGTGTCGGGGTCGAACAGGTCGCCGGCCTCCCAGTCGTCCATCTCCTCGTCGATGCGCGCCACCATCTCGTCGTGAATGTCCTCGTGGGCGAGGACGCGGGAGACGGCCGAACAGCGCTGTCCGGCGTACTTCAGTGAGCCCGCAGTTGCGGCTTCGGCCGCCGAATCGAGGTCAGCGTCCGGGAACACCAGTTCTGGTGCGTTCCCGCCCAGTTCCATATGGAGTTCGACCATCCCGCTGACCGAAGCGACGTGTTTTCCCGCGCCGGAGGAGCCAGTCATCGCGATTGCACCGAGTCTGTCGTCGCCCGCGAGGACGTCGCCGATATCGCTGGCCGGGCCTGGGACGAAACTGAACGCACCGTCTGGAAGCTCTGGAGCGGCCTCGACGATGATTTCGGCGAGAATCGCACCGGAGACCGGTGTCTTGGTTGCGGGTTTCAGGATGACAGCGTTGCCAGCAGCGAGTGCCGGCGCGACCTGGAGTGCCGTCGTCGAGAGTGGGTAGTTGTACGGCGTGATACAGAGCACAGTGCCAACAGGTTCCTTGCGGACGATGGCCCGCCAGCCCTCGTGGCCGTCGGTCGTTCCTTCGACATACTCACCGTCGAGTGACCGGGCCTCCTCGGCGGCCCGGCGGAACCGCTCTGCTGCGGCCTCGACTTCGCCGCGGGCGCTGCTGATTGGCTTGCCAGCCTCCCGGACGATGACCGTCGCGAGTTCCTCCGCGCGCTCTTCGATTCCCTCCGCAATTGCCAGCGCCCAGTCGGCACGCTGGACAACCGTCGTCTCGCGCATCGCTGCCTCGGCGTCGTGTGCCGCAGCAAGTGCGTCCTCGGCGTCCGCCGGCGACGCCGCTGCGACGCTCGCGAACGTTCCGCCCTCGGCGAGGTCCGTTACCTCGATGGTGTCGGTTGCCGCCGTCCACTGCCCCTCGATGTACAGGTTCTCGTAGCTCGTTGCAGATTTGGCCATACCAGACGTAGACGGTCGCCACACAAAAAATTTACTCAATATCGAATGT
>JAQCNR010000349.1 GCA_028274925.1 Halovenus sp. | reverse complement strand
CAATGTTAGTCGCCATCGGTGGCCGTCTCGTCGGCGCGGTTGCCGACGCCGACACGGTCAAAGAGAGCGCAAAAACGGCCGTGAGCCAACTGCACGAGCGTGGTATTGAAGTGATGATGCTCACCGGTGACAACGAGCGGACCGCTCGGGCCGTGGCCGAGACGGTTGGAATCGACCCCGACAACGTCCGTGCAGAAGTGCTTCCAGAGGACAAATCCGACGCAGTCGAGGCGATTCAAGAAGACGGTCGCCGCGCAATGATGGTCGGCGATGGTGTCAACGACGCGCCCGCACTTGCGGTGGCTTACGTCGGAACAGCGATTGGCAGCGGAACTGACGTGGCTATTGAAGCCGCTGACGTGACGTTGATGCGCGACGACCCGGTCGACGTGGTCAGGGCAATCCGGATTTCGGAGGCGACCCTCGAAAAGATCAAGCAGAATCTCGTCTGGGCGCTGGGGTACAACACCTCGATGATTCCGCTGGCATCACTGGGTCTGCTCCAGCCAGTGCTGGCGGCGGGTGCGATGGCGATTTCCTCTGTCTCGGTGCTGACGAACAGTCTGCTCTTCCGGCGGTACACGCCCGATGAGGATTACGAGCTGTTCGGCCGCCTGCGGTAACGCACGGTCAGTGAAGACGAAGTCACCGCCTCAAATCGCTTTTATTCGGGCGAAATTTTACTGTCGACCCCTCAGTACGGTGTTATTCGACGGGCACAGACAGTTTCACAGCTGTTCCCTTTGGTTCGGCGTCTGAGACTGAGAACTGTCCGCCTTGCTTGCTCACAACCCAGTATATGAGCCAGATTCCGAGCCGGTCGGCGTGTTCGAGTGGTGTTTCCCCCTGGCCTAACACCTCGATTTCCTGTTTCGGGATTCCGGGACCATTGTCCGTAATTTCTACGTCGACCCAGTTGTCGCGACGATTCAGCGAAATCTCAATCGTTGGCTCGTCGGTATCGTTGTGGGTGACTGCGTTCTCGAGCGCCTCTTCGATGGCCGTTATCAGCCCCGGCGCCGTGACTGTATAGGAGTCTTCTGTCTGTGTTAGCTCGAAAGTTGCGTCGGGGAACTGCTCCTCGAAGGCGTCGACCAACTGTTCGATCTGATGGTCGAGATGGATCGTTGGTGGTTCTGCCTCCTCAGTGTCGAGGCTCTGCTCGATTTTTTGTACGGTGTCTGCGAGGCCAATCAGGTCTGCTGTTGCCTGCTCAATTCTTCTGACGGCTTTCGGCGGGTCTGCGAACTGGTCTCTGAGGACCGTGGTGTAGCCATCGATCACGTTCATTTTGTTGCGAAGATTGTGGCTCAGGACGCGATTGAGCACCTCGACACGGCGTTCTTTGATCTTTCGGCGGGTGATATCTGCCTGGAAGCCAGCGTAATGCGTAACCGTTCCAGTCTCGTCGGTCAGCGGCGCAATATCCAGTTTATTCCAGAATTTGTGGCCGTCTCTGTGGTAGTTCAAAATATCGACAGATACCGGCTCATCTGCGTCGATAGCCGACCGGACTGTTGCCCTCGTCTCGGCGCTGGTCTCCATGCCCTGTAACCGGCGGCAGTCTTCACCGACGATTTCTGTGCCGTAGCCCGTGAGTCGCTCGAACTCCTCGTTGATGTACAGCAGTGGATTGTCCTCCCCGTTGTTGTCTGCGATGGTAATGCCAACCGGCGCCTCGTCCATCGCTCGCTCTTTGAGTCTGATGTCCTCAATCGTCTCTTCGAGTTCGCGCTCGCGGCTGGCCAACCTCGCGGCCGTGCGGCGGCGTTCGACGAGGTTGCTGATTCGGGCATGCAGTGTCCGCTTTTCGACCGGAAGCTCGATGATATCGTCGACGTATTCCCAGGGCTTCTCGTCGACATCATCGTCACCGAGCAACAAGACAAAGGGAAGGAACACAGGGCTTGTCGTACCTCGTTTGGACTGGACTGTGCCAGCGACTCGCCGGAACTCGGGGGCATCGAACAGACAGCAGTCGAAGGGTCCTTGCAGTCGCTCAACATCAGTCGTCGTTTCTACCTGATACTGTTCACTCAGCGTCTCTGCAACCAGGTCCCTGTCACGACCTGCCTTCATAAATAGCAGAATTCGCGGCCCCGCCTCTGGGTCGTCGCTACCCGAAACCGAGGGTTCCGTCGAGGCGGACGGCTCTGACGTCATCTCTCGAAAACTACCAGCTATACACTCCTAAATATTCGCAATTTATATACCTAACCACCGAACTTCGAGTCGTCTATGTCTTCAGCACTGACCGACCGGCTGTCGACGGGGATCATCGGACTCGACGAGGTGCTCTCCGGGGGATTCATCGCAAACCGCAGCTACATGCTCCGTGGCCAGCCTGGAAGCGGCAAGACCATTCTTGCGTTTCACTTCCTGCAGGATGGGGTCGACTCGGGTGAAGAGGCACTGTTCATCAATCTGGAGGAAGACCTTACTGATCTCAAAGCCAACGCGGCCGCGCTCGGGTTCGATACCGAAGCGATCGAGTTTCTCGACCTGAGTCCGACTGCCGACGTGTTCACTGAAGACCAGTCCTACGAGGTGTTCGAGGCAGCAGAGGTCGAACAAGAACCGCTGACCGACAAAATTATCGACGCTGTCACCGAGAGTAACCCTGACCGAGTCGTAGTCGACCCGGTGACGCAACTGCGGTTTCTCACTAGCGACGACTACCAGTTCCGTAAACAGATTGTCGGGTTCATGCGCTTTCTCAAGGACCAAGACGCAACTGTGCTGTTCACGGTCCAGGACACCGATAATTTCCCGACGGAGGACCTTGAGTTCATTACTGACGGAACGATTGTTCTGGAACTCGACCGGCACGGACGAACGATTCGAGCGCCAAAGTTCCGCGGGTCCCCAACGAGGGGTGGCACACACACCTACCGGATTACTGACGAGGGAATCCGTGTGTTCCCTGCACTCGAACCCGGTGACCACAACCGTACGTTTACCAACGATCAGGTTTCCTCGGGCGTCCCGGAGATTGACCAACTACTCGGCGGCGGCATCTCCCGCGGAACGGTCAGTAT
>JAQCNR010000342.1 GCA_028274925.1 Halovenus sp. | reverse complement strand
GCCGCCGCGAGGAGATCAAAGAGGAAATCGAAGACGCTGCCGATATCCGGGAAGTTGTCGACCGTCTCGACGGCACCCGGTGACTGGGGTTCGGCACAAAGGCTGTTGTTGGGGCCGTTACGACAATAAATCCTGATAATCGTGCGTCGAATTTATCAACGTCGGTAGAGTGCTCACAACCAATGGGTACCAAAGAGAACAGTTCTGCCGACGGAGGGCCGGCAGGAACCGACCACCCGGACGTGCCGCTGGATTACCACGCAATTCTCGACCACATCGACACGCCGCTGTTCGTGGTTGATGGGGAAGGGCAGTTGACGCACTGGAATCGCGCCTGCGCGCAGTTGACCGGCGATTCGATGGACGAGGCGACGCGTAAAGATAGAGAGACAGGCTACGTCGGCCCCGCGTTCTATCACGACGGCCGGCGCTCGATGACACTGGCCGAGAAGGTTGTTGAAGCACCCGAATCCGCCGATGAGGAGTACGGTGTCCCCCGTGTTACGGATGTTGAGTATACGTTGTACGCCGACCAGAGCGTGATGCAAGACGCCAACGGCGAGAGCCGTCACATCGAGTTCAGCGCAGCCCCAATGTACGATGGTGGGGAACTCGTCGGCGTCGTCGAGATGATTCACGACCGCACGGAAGACGAACACCAGCAACAGCAGCTTCGGGGGATGGTCAAGGAATTACAGGCGACGATGAGCGAAATCGAGGCTGGCAATCTCGACGCCAGAGCCCACGTCGAGGAGACCGACTATATCGACGAGGAACTGCTCGGCGTGGTCGAGTCACTCAACGAGATGGCGGGCCGGCTAAAAGGAATTGTCGCCGATGTCGCGGACCGCACTGGCGACCTCAACAGTTCTGTCGACCAGGTTGCTGACAGCAGTGAACGAATTTCAGAACTCTCCGGCGACCAGTCCGACGCTCTGGCACAGGTCAGCGAAGAGGTGAGTTCGCTCTCGGCGACCATCGAAGAGGTTGCGTCGACGAGCGACCAGGTTGCCGCCACCGCGACCAACGCCGAGGAGGTGACGGCCAGGATTCAGGAGACCACCGAGACGTCAGAGTCGGTGATGGCCGACGTTTCCGACTCGGCCGATACAGTCGCTGAAGACGTCCAGCGCCTCCGCGACCGGACCGAGGAAATCGACCAGGTCGTCGAGGTGATCGACGACATCGCCGAGCAGACCAATATGCTCGCGTTGAACGCCTCGATCGAGGCCGCACGCGCAGGCGAGGCCGGCGAAGGGTTCGCTGTCGTCGCCGACGAGGTGAAGTCACTCGCCGAAGAGTCCCAGCAACAGGCCGGGGAAATCGAGTCGATGGTCGACCAGATCAAAGCCGATACTGAGGACACAATCGAGAGTCTGCAGGAGACGAACAAGCAGGTCGAAAAGGGGATCGACCAAGTGCAGGCAGCGACTGACGAACTGACCACAGTTGTGGAGGCTGTCGAGGAAACAGCCCGTGGTATCGAGCAGGTTTCGGAAGCGACTGACGACCAGGCGACGAGTACCGAGGAAATTGCGAGTATGCTCAATCAGGTCGTCGACCGGGCAGAAGAAGTCTCCGACGAGGTGTCACACGTTGCCGACGTGAGCCGTGAACAGGCCCAACAGGCGGACGATATCCACCAGACGGTCAGTCAGCTTAGCGACGGTCGACAGTGATCAGTCGTCGGCAGGTGCGGCGGTCGACGAGGCGTCGATTCGGGCTGTCGAGCGGTTCGCGGTGCGAATCTCGTCTGCGGTCCGGGCCATCTGCTCGGAGATATCGCGCTGTTTGTCGCTGAGGTCCTGTGTCGAGTCTGCAAGTTTCTGTGTTGCACGTTCGAGGCCGCTCATATCGGTGCTGAGTCCATCCATCGACTCCTGCAGGCGCGCGACTGCTTCGCCAAAGTCGGTGTAGGTTGCTTCGTTCGTATCGTCTGCGTTGTTGGTGGTCATCATACTCTATATAATGTTCCCTACCAACCTATTTTTACTACTTATCCAATTAGGTGCCAGTTGCAGATAACATACTAACGAGTTAGGCTTTTCGGAGAATTGCGCACGAAGCAACCGCCAGTTGTCGTGTGCAAACCACCACAGGTCGACCGCCTGCTCAGCAAAAGCGAGACCGTCTATCGTTCTTCGCTATCCAGCACGCGAATCTGGTCGCCTCGCACAGTGACGGGAATCGGGACCGTCGCCTCGTACAGTTCGACGGTTACCTGGTCTTTGCCCTCGTCGATGCGCTGGACCTGTGCCTTCTCGCCCTTGAACGGACCGGCGATGAGTTCGACAATATCACTCTCTGCGATTCCCTCGACGTCAGGCGTCGGCGAGAGGAAGTGCTCGACTTCGGCCATCGAAGTCTGACCCTCCACGACACCGTTGGCGTGGGGAATCTCGTCGAGGATGCGGTCGAACACCGAGAAGTCGTCGGCTTCGACCATCACGTAGGAGGTGACCGAGTCGGGAGCCAGCGCAGCGTGGATTGACGGCTCCTCGCGGTTGATGATCATATCCGCGACGGTCTGCTCTTGGCTTGCGGTGGTTTTGACCGCGTAGATGCCCATCAGGGACCACCCGGGACGAAGCTCATGAAGACGAAGATGAAAAAGCCCATGAGGCCAACGAGGGCGATGCCCCCACCGGCGATCTTCGCCACCTGCCAGAACTCCTCCCGAGACGGCGTACTCGCGAGTTTCAGCACCCGCGTGTACGAACTCAAGTCTGTCGGCGTATTCATATTCGAATGTACTCTTGCGGATCTATTTGACTCCTTCGACACGACCTTTTTCTGCGTCGGGTTCGCGCCGCTGGCGCGAACCGCTCCTTGAAAAACGTCGATGAAAAATCCCGGAACTTCGCTCCGCTCAGTTCCGAGAACCGCGCTCGCTCCGCTCGCGCGGATGCTGGTCCGCTCAAACTGTTTACCGACAATTCCGGCGGGTCGAAATACACTGGCAGCCTGTGCTGCGCAATCCTCACTCCGCG
>JAQCNR010000332.1 GCA_028274925.1 Halovenus sp. | reverse complement strand
AAATCATTGAGTGTAATGTAACGCACCAATCTGTAAAAGGGATGCGAAAGGACCCGGAGCGGCCTGCCGACGGAAGTTTTCGTCTTCCTTGCTGGCTGTTACTCCACCTCGTCACCCAGCGACCCCTCGTATTTCTCCTGCTCTTCGTCGGGGAGATACTGCCGTTCCCACTCGACAACTTCCGGAAATCCAGAGAAGTCGTGCAGACTGCCAACTGGTTGTGCCGCGAACTGCTCGTCGATGGCCTCCATCGCCGCAACAGGGTCCTCTGCGAAGGCAGCCATGTCGGCGTAAACGTTCGCGATAGTCGACAGCGTCGCCGCGATTGGGAAGATGGTCAGGTCGAAGCCCCACTCTCGTAGGTCGGCCAGGTCGACGTAGGGCGAACTCCCAACCTCGCCGACGAAGTTGTACAGGAGTGGCCCGTCAACCTCGCGGCCAACTCGCTCGAGTTCGGCCTCGTCGGTCGGGCCCTCGACGAAGGCCACGTCGGCACCGGCGTCGAGAAAATTATTGACTCGGTTGATGGCGTCGTCCAGCGAACCGTCACCTGTCCCGCGGGCGTCGGTTCGGGCAATCAGGACGAAGTTCTCGCCGCGGTCGTCGCGTACGTCCGCCGCCGCCGCAATCTTCCCGACGGCTTCCTCGCGGCCGATCACTTGCCGGCCCTTGGTGTGGCCACAGCGCTTCGGGAAGGTCTGGTCCTCGATGTGGATTGCGCCGACGCCAGCCTTGATGTATTCTCGGACTGTCCGAATCACGTTGGTCGCGTTGCCGTAGCCGTTATCGGCGTCGGCAATCAGCGGCACGCCGATCCGCTCCTGAATATTCGCGGCGTTGTCGATCATCTCGGGCATCGTGATCAGCCCCGCGTCGGGATAGCCAGTCTGTGACAGCGAGGTACCGTAGCCGGTCATGTAGATGGTGTCAAAGCCGACGGCGTCGGCGACGGCGGCGGTCATCGGGTCGTGTACGCCCGGACAGACCAGCAACTCCTCGCGGTCGAGGAGCTGTCGGAGCGTCGCGCCAGTCTCGGTCATCGCTGGCCCTCGCTAGTTTCCCTCGCTCGCGGTCGATGCGCCTGCCGTCGGTGTCGTGTCATCTTACTCATTGTCCAGATGTGCAAGCACGTCTTCAGTCCCAACCACGTCGCCGTACTTCGTGTCGATATCGTAGAGATTCGCCTCGTGGGGTTCTTGCTCGCGGTCACCGACCGCGTCCTCGGGCACGATTGTCCGGTAGCCGTGCTGGAGGCTGTCGACCGCGGTTGCACGAATACAGCCACTCGTCGTGACGCCAGCGAGCACGAGCGTATCCACGCGATGAGTGGTCAACTCTGTTTCGAGGTCAGTTCCGAAGAACGCGCTTGCGTACTTCTTCAGCAGGACTCGTTCGTCAGCTTGGGGGGCGAGTCGGTCGTCGACAGTCACCGCCTCCGTCCCTTCTCGGAGTTCCTTCAGCGCGGGCACCTTCTCGACGAACCGCCCGGCGTCGCCGTACGAGTCCTGATAGGCCACCGTGGTGAAGTACCGCGGCAGGTTAGCCTCGCGGAAGGCTGTGAGCAGGCGACGCGTCTGCTCGACAACGCTGTCGAAGTCCGCGCCGAGGTCCGTCGTCGGGTCGGTGAAGGCACTGATGAGGTCGATGACCACCAGCGCGGGCTGGTCGCCCAGCCCGACTCGCTCGCCGAACTGCTCGGGGCTATCGCCGATCCCTTCCTTGTCCGCCATGGCTCAGTTGTGTCGGTCCTCGAATTCGTCGCGCTCGGTGGCGATTCGCTCGGCCAACGCTTCGTCGTCCGGCATCGGTCCGTAGTCGAACTCCTCGGCGTCGTCGCGGCTCTCGCGTATCTCTGTGCGCCGTTGTTCGGTGGCAGACTCGTCGACGCTCCCTCCCGTGAGGACGACGCCGTACTCCTCGCGAGCAGCACTTTCGGTGATCAGTCCACGGTCGACTTCTGTCGCTACGGCCTCGGGGTCGCGTTCCAGCGGGTCGCCGAGTCCGCCGCCGCCGGCCGTGCTGAACAGCAGCTTATCGCCGGGCTGGACGGCGACGTTTTCGACCTTCGAGGGTAACTTTTCTTCGGTGCCGTCAGCGCGAATCAATTTCTTCTCGCTGGTCTGTGCGTGTTTGCCGCCCTCGACACCCCACGGATAGGTGTGTGCCCGGTCGTCCTGGAACGTGATTGCGCCGGGTTCCTCGAAGGTGTACACCTTGGTGATGCCGTGGCCGCCGCGGAACTGTCCGGCACCGCCGGTGTCTTCGCGGGTGCTGTACTCGTCGATGGTGAGCGGGTAGTACGCTTCCTGATACTCCGCCGGCACCGTCCGAAAGAGCGGCCACCACGAGTGGCCGTCGAGGCCGTCGCCGCCGGGGCGGGCCGGAATCCCGCCGTAGAGGATTTCGAGCATCTGGAAGTCGTTGCCCTCCGAGTCAGTCCCTGCGTAGACGAGATTCGGCGAGGTCCCGTAACTCCCGGCGACCGAGAAGCCGTCGATGAGTTTCGAGAACGTCGCCTGCAGGACGTCGAACTGCCGGGCCATCATCGGCAGTCGGTTCCCGAGTGCGGCCGGGAACTCTGGCTGGACGACCGACCCCTCCGGCAGATGCACGTCGAAGAGGTCGTAGTAGCCGTCGTTGAACGTCAGCAGTGGGTCGAAGGCCATGATCAGGAAGACCCCGGTGAACATCTTGAACATCTCCTCGTTCAGCAGGAAGTTCACCGTCCCCTCCACTTGGTCGTCGGTGCCGGTCCAGTCGAGATAGACCGT
>JAQCNR010000329.1 GCA_028274925.1 Halovenus sp. | reverse complement strand
ACGCCGTTGTCTTCGGGGTCGGTGAGATACAGCGCCTCGCTGACGCCGTGGTCCGAGGCACCGTCGAGTCGCCACCCTTCGCGGATTCGCTGGAGCGCCTCCCCCAGCGCCGCCCGGGTCGGAACTCTGAACGCGGTATGAAAGAGTCCAGTTTCGGTGTGCTCCCGAGCGGGAGCGCTCTTGTCTTCTGTGAGAACTAGTAACGGCGAGCCCTCGACACCGAGGACGGTCGTGTCCGCAGATTTGCTGAGGACAAGGAGACCGACGACATCGCGGTAGAACTCCATCATCGCGGTGCTATCTGCCACCCGAAGTGCCGTACGGCCGAGTGCAGTCTCCGGCGGGAGCGAATTCGGTGTCGATGCCATATCCTCCGTTCGGGCCGGGATGTGTTGGCTGTTGTGTCCGCTGGGACGCGAGGGCGGTGTTCGCTGTCCCCCAAACCACAAGCGTTTTCGAGGTGCCCACCCCCAAAGCAAACAATGACAGCCTACACCGCGACAATCACTGTCCGGCTCAAGTCGGGCGTCCTCGACCCCGAAGCCGAGACGACACAGCGTTCGCTGGAACGACTCGGTTTCGAACTCGAGGACCTGCGCTCGGCCGACCAGTTCGAGGTCGACATCGACGCCGACGACGAGGCGGCGGCCACAGAGCGTGTGACAGACATGACCGAGCGACTGCTCGCAAACCCGACGCTGCACGACTACGACATCACCGTCGAAGAGCAATGACTGTCGCAGTAATCCAGTTCGGCGGAAGCAACTGTGACCGGGATACGGTGCAGGCACTGACCGCGATGGGTGTCGACGCAGAGCTCGTCTGGCACGAGGATGGCCTCCCGGCGAGTCCGAGCGGTATCGTCCTCCCCGGCGGATTCTCGTATGGCGATTATCTCCGGGCCGGAGCGATGGCCGCCCGCTCACCGATCATGGAGGACGTCCGCGAGGCGGCTGAGAGCGGAACGCCCGTACTCGGAATCTGCAACGGCGCACAGATTGGCTGTGAATCCTCGCTCACGCCTGGTGCATTCACGACCAACGAGAGCGCGCGGTTCCAGTGCGAGCGCGTTCACCTGCGCGTCGAGAACGCCGACACGCCCTGGACGGCCGCCTACGACGAGGGCGAAGTCGTCGAGTTCCCCATCGCCCACGGTGAGGGTCGGTTCGAGATTACAGACGACAGACTCGACGAACTCGAAGATGACGACCGGATTCTCTTCCGATACTGCGACGCTGACGGCACCGTGAGCGACGACACGAACCCCAACGGCTCGAAACACAACGTTGCGGGCGTGACTGGTGACAACGACCACGTTGCCGTGATGATGCCACACCCAGAGCGCGTCTCCTTGCCAGACCTCGGCAGTACGGAAGGCCGTGGTGTGCTGCGCGGGTTCGAGAGCTAATCTGACTCTGGTGGGTTCCGCGTCACGGTTCCGTCCGGGGCGACAATCCGCGGGTCAGGGACGTCGAAATCTGGTTCACGACCAACCGTCAGGATTCGCTCTGTTTTGGTCAGTTCTTCCGTTGCCGGGCTCGGCTTGTTGATCTCTTCGTACTCGACTGCAATCCCATCGTCAGCCGCGCTCATGCGGACGACGAGCAGTTGATACGAGGGATAGAACACCGGCGGTAACACCCCGATAATTCCGTCACGGCGGTGGAGTCGCTTGAGCCACGTTCCGGTGTTGACGAGCAAGCCGCTGTTAGTCTCAGTGACCTGCGGGCGGTGGGTATGACCATAACAGAAGACCGTCGTCTCGTCGGGGTCGAGTACGTCCTCGGCAGCCGCAATGTACGGCGAGGCGGCGTCGACAGTCAACTCTGTCTCGAAGACGCCAAAGCGGTCGATTGTCTGGCGAATATCGCGGCGAATGAAATATAACGGAATCCCGATGAGGACGAGCAAGCCTGCAAGGGAGACGTTGAACACGAGCAACGCCCAGACTGCCGTGCCCGCAGAGCCGAACCGTCCGAGAAAGCCAGCCGCCAGTTCGACTGGTGCCGACCAGATGCCGGCGATATCGAGTCCAGCCAGCACGGCGAGGACGATCGAGATGTTGAACAGGAGCAAGAACGGAATCAGCGAGTACCGAATGAGCGGGTTCATCTCTCGGTAGAAATACTTCGACATCATCCAGATTGGCATTCGTTCGGTTGGCGTCACGGCCTGCACGTCTTTCAGCCAGTTGTACCGACCGCGGTCCGAGAGCTGGCCTGCTCGACTCGTGACCAGCGTGTTGTAGTAATACCCAAGCGGTGAGGCGTGTGGGTTCCCCCAATCATCGATCTGATTGTTCGGGTCGCGCTGGTGCCCGTGCTCGAAGTAAACCTCCTGCTCGCCAACAGCACGAGTCGTCGACTGTTCTTGCACGAGGTCAACGTTGTACTCCCCGGAGCGTTCGACGTATTCGTCGTAAGCAGCCAGTTCGTGGTCGTGATTCCCGGGTAACAGCGTGATGTCGATGTTCTCGCCAGTCTCACGGAACTGCTCGAAGAGTTCGGGGTACGTCGACTCCAGCGTGTCGAACTTCTCGATACCCTCGATGGTCGTGAACTCCCAGAGACCGAAGGCGTCGCCGTTAATAATCAACTCGGCGTTCTCGTCGGTGGTCGCCAGCCGTTCGAGGAAGGTGAGCAGTTCTTCGATAAAGTCAACTTGCTCGAGTTGTTCGTCACCACCGATGTGAAGATCGCTGATGACGTAGCACACTCGGTCGTCGTCGGCCATCTGCCGAGTATTTTCAGCCGACGGTCATAAGTCTGCGGTCAGCGGGCCAGACAGCAGAACTGTCCCCCTCACCGTAACCTATATGATGCTATTTGAGGTTTTAAAAAATATGCGCGACGTGTCACGGTGGCACCTCGTCTGGATATTCACGATGGTGACTCTGACGGGTGCGAACGTCCTCCGCGACGGAGTTTCGGCGTGGCTCTGGGCCGCCCTCGTGGCCATCGCGAGCGCAGGTGCCGTGCTGGCGTGGCGCGTTCGACTCCAGTCGGTGCTGCCAGTCCCGCCGGTGGACGAACTGTACGCCTCTGCGGCCATGCTGGGCGTGGTAGTGTTGGCCTTCGGTGGCATCGTGTTGTTCCAGATTATCAGCCCAGACCTGTTCCGCATCGTCGCACACGGCATCTTCCTCTGCTGGTTCGTCGTGCTCATCGCTGACCGAGTCGACCAGCGGGAGAAATTCCGCGGCGCAGCGAGAACGTAGCTACCGAACCAGTGGCATCGAGTAACTTCGCTCGCGCTTGCAGACTTCTTCCCACGTGCGCTCGCACTGGCAGGACACTTGCTCGAACACCGAGGGGTCCTGTCGAAGATTGAAATCCTTGATCGCTCGCTGGACGCGGTCGTCACACTCGCCACAGTTGTGCGAGCCACGGTCGCTGCCGTGGCCGACCGGGTCGGAGACGACAATCACGTCTTCCTCCACTGTGGATTCCAGCACCTCGGCGACCGACCAGAGCCACGGCGGGCGGTAGCCGTCGTCGAAGTAG